>RFQS01000007.1 GCA_009924885.1 Pseudomonadota bacterium
CAATAACCGCAACTGCGACTGCTATTACTAAAAAGACCAGAATGAATAAAAAAGAAAATATACTTTTTAAACACTCTGGCAATAAAATACCGACTTCAACAAAAGCACGAATCGGCATAAAAACTAATTTATATATAAGGGGAATAGAGCAAAGGCTCACAAGAAGCTCAACAACTAAATAGCGTGTATCTATTCTAGTATCACAGTGGAAGCATCTTCCTTGCAAGAAAAGGTAACTAAAGATCGGAATTTTTTCCCAGAAGCCTAGTTTATGATTACAGACTGGGCAGAAAGATGCTGGCTTTACGATCGAAAGTCCTAAGGGGAGCCTGTAAATAAGCACGTTAGCAAAGCTTCCAAACAATGAAGCTAGTATAAAAGCGATTAAGGAATAAAAAACTGCAAATCCTATGACTATATTTCCTATAATTTACATTATATATTCCGCTTGTAGATTTGTTATTTTCCTTTACTTTAGATAAGCATTTTTCAGTGGATTATTAATTCAATATTTAAAGAATGCTATGCACACTGCCTACCTATCTCTAGGATCTAATCTAGGAGATAGACAAAAAAATTTAGAAACTGCTCTTTCACAGATAGCTGAGTGTGAGGGAGTGCAGATTTTAAAATGCTCTGCTTGGCTTGAAAATCCAGCGATAGAAGAAGCAGGCCCGAATCCCTTCTTAAATGGCGTCATTAAAATATCTGTAAATTTATCCCCCACAGAACTCTTAAAAGAGTTACAGCGAGTTGAATTGAGTATCGACTGTAATAGAGCCGAGCGTGGTAGAAAATCAGCACGAATTATAGATATAGATATTCTGCTTTTTGATAGACTTAAACTAGATTCTGTGGAACTGACTATTCCTCACCCTAGAATGTTTAGCAGGAATTTCGTCCTAAAGCCGCTTAATGAAATAGAACCAAAGATAGTGCAAGAAACCGTTTATTCTTATTTTAAACTTAAACCCGAATATAAGATTCGCAGGATGATGCTTTCAGATTTAGATGAGGTCTGTATCATAGAAGCAGATGCCTATGGTGAAGTGCATTGGACACGAGATAATTTCGTCAGTGAGTTAGATAATACTGTCGGTGACTATAACGTCTTATATAAAGATGGCACTGTTGCCGAAGGTGCAAGTTCAAGGCTGAGGAGGACGAATGACCGCAGTGTACTACAGGTACATGAGGATCATGAGGACGACGAAAACGCAGAAATTGAAGTTCGGCAACGGTGCCAAAATGAGAATGAAATTTTAGGCTATCTCGGCTCGTGGATGATCATAGATGAAATGCACATTACGACTATAGCTACTGCTAAAAATCATACGAGAAAAGGTGTAGCAGAAGCTCTTTTAATAGCCCAAATTTTCAAAGCTCTAGGACAGAATATTAAAGCACTTACCCTTGAAGTGAGAGTAAGTAATATTAAAGCTCAAGGCCTTTATGAAAAATATCTATTTAAAAGACAGGGCATCCGCAAGAGATACTATGAGGATACTCTAGAGTCAGCCTTAATCATGTGGACTGAGGATATAAATTCTGATGAGTTTCAGAAAAATTTTAGAGAAAGGCTGATTGAGCTTGTAAATAAGAGTGAATTGTTTGATCAGTAATTAATCACAGAAAATGAAGCTGTGGAGCAGCTTTTAAAAGAATTAAAGTATCACCTAGAATTCCCTAAGCAGTTGCCAAATCTGTTTTATCTCCAAGACGCAAGTCTCGCATGGCTTTTTTTTCATTTTCAGCCTCTCGAAGCCAAGATTGAAATTGCTCACGCTTTAAACCGATTAACTGTTGAGCTAAAAATAACATTCGCCTTGCAGCTCCAGCAGAACCAGGTCCGCCTAAAACCACTTGCTGGCTGTTTTTCTCAGCTTCAACTAAATTCTGTTGACCTTGGTCAATACCTGCATTAGCAGTAGCAATTTGGCGTGTAGGATTTATGGCTGACACACTAACAAGCATATCATATTTTCTTAACATTTCCAGAAAATGCCGCAGATAAAAAATTATCAAAAGTCGGTCTTAGCAACAAGCAGCCTTAAATATCAATCAAAAGCTTACCGTCAGCTATATTCAAGCCTTTTTTAAAACCCGGATCTTCATCTAATGCAGAAATACCACGATTCGCAAGCTTCAATAAATAAGGCATAGTCGAGTTACACAGTGCATGAGTACTAGTATTAGGCACAGCACCAGGCATATTAGCCACACCATAATGAAGCACATTATGCTTAACAATTATCGGATTATCATGACTAGTAACTTCACTAGTTTCTATGCACCCACCTTGATCTACAGCCACATCTACGATTACTGAACCATAACGCATCTGTTTAACCATACTCTCAGTGACTAACATAGGTGCTTTTTTACCAGTAATTAATACAGCACCGATAACTAAATCAGATTCTAAGACTCTCTTCTCAATAGCAGAAGAAGTACTAAAAATAGTAGCTACTCTACTACCGTATAAATCATCTATCTCTGAAAGGGCATTTAAATTATTATCAAAAACATTAACATGCGCACCCATACCCACGGCTATTTTCAAAGCTGCTCTACCAACTATACCAGCACCAAGGATGGTAACTATCGCAGGAGGAACTCCAGCAGCACCACCTAGAAGAATCCCTCTACCCGGATGCTGATCATTAACACCTCTCTCTAAGAATCTAGCTCCGATCTGGACAGACATACGCCCAGCTACCTCTGACATCGGCTTCAACAGCGGTAATCTACCAGACCTATCTTCTATAGTCTCATAAGCTATACAGTGAGCCCCGGTGCGAGTAAGCGCATCAGTTAAAGTCTTACTAGAAGCTAAGTGTAAATAAGTAAAGAGTATATGCCTTTCCTCGATTAACTTATACTCTTGCTCTAAAGGCTGTTTTACCTTAACGATAATATCTGATTTTTTAAAAACTTCTTCTGCAGTATCTAGAATCACCGCTCCAGCCTTTCTATAAGCCTCATCATGAAAACTACTACCAACACCAGCACCAGCCTGAACATAGACATTATGTCCAGCTTCATGAAGAGTACGAGCCCAGTCTGGAGTCATCGCTACTCTGTTTTCATGTGCAAGTATTTCTTTAGGAACGCCAATAATCATACATAAGAAATTATGACATGTCTAAGTCTCAATAGTTTGTCGAAAAAAACAAAGCTTTTACTTAGTAGCAACAGGCATTTCTGCTACAAGGATCTTTCCTTTATGCTTTTCGTAAGGAGATATTTTCGCACCAGAAACTACTATACAGTCTTCAAGCTCCGCTCCCTCACCGATTTCCACATTATCCCAGATTACACAGTTTTTTAAACTTACAGTATCAGCGATCACAGTCTTATCACCAATTTCGTTATCTTCGATTAAGCTTGCGAGTGGTGATATCTCCTGAGAACGAATTAAGGGTTTAAAGCTTTCAAAATTTACTGAACCAGAAGCTATATCTTTCATCGTCTGAATATACTGCTGAGGTGTACCAATATCAGCCCAATAAATATCTGCATCTACTGCCACAGCCTGCATGTAAATCCCTGCCTCTAAAAGCTTAGGGAAAAGATCATGAGCAACGTCATATGTAGGAGCTTCTTCCACATCAGGAATCATATCTAAAATTTCAGGCTCAAAAAAATAAATACCAGTATTCGCCCAGTTAGAGAGAGCTTCTTCTGGCTTGGGTTTTTCTTGAAAATTAATAACCCGACCTTTACCATCAGTCACGACTACACCGAAATGCTTCGTATCTTCCACCTGCATCTTCGCTATAGTAACTTTGCAGTTATTTTCTTTAACTGCTTTTAGATGTGCTTGTAATAATTTAGTTAAATCAGCGTTAGTAAGTGCATCGCCCATAATAATACAAACAGTAGAACCTTTCAAATATTCTTTGCAAGCCCTGATGCCACCAGCAACACCAGAGAGTTTCGATTCATGGATAAAATGAATATCGATACCTTCTCTCTGCTTAATATCTGCAAAATAATCATGCAACTTCGGTGCAAGATGATATGTATTAGAGACTACATCTGTAATACCATGCTTCTTTAGTAAAAGGAGTATATGCTCCATCACCGGTCTTCCAGCTATCTGCACAAGTGGTTTCGGTAAAATACTAGTCAGTGGTTCGAGTCTAGAACCGATTCCAGCTGCAAGGACCATTGCTTTTAATTTTTTATCTTCCATCTGCTAGCCTATTGTAGCAAAATTCATAGAACTGCCGCCAATATAGAGCTTTAAAAATTAAAATAGCGTTACAATTAATTGGTATGAGTTTAATTAAGCAAGAAAAAAGAGAGATAATAGTAGTTATCACATTGGTGGCTCTCTGTTTATTATCTTCGGTCCTTGGTATGGTTCTTTTAAAAGATGGGCAAGGTCAAATGCACTCTGGGAACGAAGTCAAAAAAGAGTTATTATCTCAAATTGGTAATTATCAGGATTATATTCCAATCATTGGGCTTGAAGGTGTTATTTATGATGGCTTTGCAAAAAGCAGCCCTTTTAGTTCTGCTACCGATGCGGTTAGCTGTAAACAAGAATTACAAAAAGCCTTAGATGATAAAAAAGCAAAGGCTGTTCTTTTAAGAATGAATAGCCCAGGTGGAACAGTTGCAGCTAGCCAAGAAATTTACCAACTGGTAAAGAAACTTCGCGAAGCTAAAAAACCAGTATTAGTTTCTATGGGAGACATCTGTGGCAGTGGCTGCTATTACATAGCGAGTGCCGCTGATTCCATAGTCGCGAACCCTGGTACTCTTACTGGCAGTATCGGAGTTATCAGTCAGGGAGTGAATCTTAAAGGTTTTTTTGATAGACTTGGCATTAAAGACCAGACATTTAAAGCAGGTAAATTTAAAGACATAGGCTCCAGTCAAAGAGAATTAATGCCTGAAGAAATAAGTATTTTAAATAAGCTCCTTGAGAACAGTTATGATCAATTTCTAAATGATATTCATGCTGGTAGAGGCATAGAGATAGATAAGCTTCAAGTTATCGCACGAGGAATAATTTACACTGGTTCTCAAGCAAAAGAAGTAGGTCTAGTAGATCATCTTGGGACACTAGAAGACTCTAAACTACTTTTAAAGGATTTATTAAAAACTAAATATAAAGTAAAAGGTGCTGACAGCCTAGCATTCAGAGAGACTTGGGATGGCGGTCAATTTTCTTCACTAGAAGGTCTGTTCGGCATGAAGATGTCGCAGAAAGATTCTATAAAAAATCTTTTAACTGGTGAGAATGGTACAGCATCTTCCGTATTTCAACCACTATGGCTAATGGAAAGATGAAAATCAAAGAACTTTTTATCCCTGTAATTCCACTTACAGAAGAGCTTATTGGAAAAGAACTCTGGATTATAGATCATCTGAATTTAACAGGTTCTAGTCCTAGGAATATAGGTTTTATCCCAGTTACTGAATTGTATACAACCCAGTTTAATAGCGAAAATGCAGAAATTGGAGTTCCGCAGCAGTCCTTAGAGGGCACTGCTGACGAACGCGTAATTTCTCGGCAGCAGTGCCTAGAAATTAAAGTCGCTGCTCTTGCCGATGGTGAAGTACCCTCTGAAGAAGAGAAATCCTTATTACTTGCACAGGGAATACAAGCTTACAGTTATGCCTTGATGCCTCTAGCCCTTTACTACTGCGCAGAAGGCTACACTCTTTTAGCTAAAGCCTACATACCATCACTACCTAAATACTTCTCCATGACAGGTTTTCACTCAGGAATTAAAGCTGCGTCTAAAGAAAATAATTTAGATCTGGCAATTTTATTTTCAGAAAAACCATGTTCCTGGGCTGGTACTTTTACGAAAAATGCGATGAAAGCTGTATGCGTAGAACATAACATAGAATTAAAATCTAAAACCGTCCACGGTCTTATCGCTAATTCTGGTAACGCTAACTGCTGCACTGGAGAAGAAGGGATTAAAGCAGATAACGATTTAAGAAAACTGCTTGAAGATTTTATTGAAAATACTTATAGAAACGCAGAAATTGGAGTCTGGGAGCAGTCCACACAAGACACTGCTAGCAGACGTGCAAGTTCAAGGCTGAGGAGGACGAATGACCGCAGTGTACTTAACGTACATGAGGATCATGAGGACGACGAAAACGCAGAAATTGAAGTCCGCGAGCAGTGTCTAAAAGTGCTGTCGGCAAGTACGGGGGTTATAGGACGTAAGCTTGAACTGAGTCACGCTAAAAAAGTTTTCACAGAAAAAATAGAAGAAAAGAGAAATTCTAAATCCTATGAAGCTGTCTATGATTTCGCGAGAGCGATTATGACCACAGATACTGTTCCAAAAATCAGCCAGGATCAGAAACAGCGATTTCTTGGCATCTGTAAAGGCTCTGGCATGATAGCTCCAAACATGGCAACCATGCTTGGTTTTATTATTACGGATGTAAAAATTTCTGGGCTTGATAATGAAAAAGCTACGGAATTTATGCAAGAAACTGTAAATGAAATCGTCAATGCTACTTTTAATAACATCAGCGTAGATGGCGATACTAGTACTAATGATATGGTTCTCCTCTTAAATAATTTCACTGGAGAGAACATCAGCCAAGAAGAATTCAAATCATCTCTTGAGGAGGTCTGCAAAGGACTCTGCTATCAGATTATTGCGGATGGTGAAGGTTTAACCAAAATCATAGACCTCAAGCTAGAAAATTTACCCATCAGTCCATTAAATCTTCAAAAAATTGGCAGAAATATTATTAATTCGATGTTAGTTAAAACCGCAATTTTTGGTAATGACCCAAACTGGGGGCGTATAGTTGCAGCTTTCGCACGAGAAGAAGCTCTACTAGAAGGTTTAGACATGAGCTTAATTGAAGTTAATCTATTAGATAGCTGTGTTTTTAAAAATGCTTCTGCGCAAATTTTTGGAGAGGATTTAGATAAACTCGCTAAGCGACTGAAACAAGCAAGGCACGTAGAAATAACTATAGGTTTAACTAAAAGTAAATCAACTATTGAAAGCAAAGCGCTAAATTCTGCACATTTTCTTGGGAATGATTTGAGTTATGACTACGTGAAGATTAATGCAGAATACACTTCTTGAGACCACTGCACAACTCCATTTTCTGCGTTTTTGTCGTCCTCATGATCCTCATGTATGCTTGATACATTGCGGTCATTCGTCCTCCTCAGCCTTGAAACTGCACGTTGTGCAGTGGTCTCTTCCTGAGTAAGCTTTTAATAATCACTACAAAGCCAAGCAATAAAAGTACCACAGAGATTTTTAGTCTCATTAAGATCCTGCTTGATTTGGTAAGCATCGCTAGCCTCAATTAAAGCTACATAAGGCCTGACGTCATAAACATAACGAATATTCTCATAATTGGAATTATACTGATGCTGTTTTAGGTAGTAATTACAAGACTGAACATTTCTATTGTCAGAAGTAGAGAGACCGTAGGCCCTGCACATCATCGGACGAATCTGGTGTACTGAACAGCCACCCGATTCACCTAAAAAAGGACAGCTATATTTAAAATCATTAGGATTCGCATCTTCTTTAGTTGGTCTATGTTTATTCGTGATCTTCAACTCATAACCATACTTTTCTACATGCTTGCTTTGGATATCTCTAGCCTTAGCTTTATAAATTTCGATATCACGCCCTTCTTCTTTAAGCTTCTGGACTAAATATTTATATTCAGAGTAATAAAGTACAGGATAGTCATTATGACAGCATTCTGAACAATTATAATAAAAACAGGTATCTTCATTAACACCAGTGAGATCACAGACCTCCACCTGAATATCCTTAATCTCTTGATAAAGCACACCTAGATTATTAACCACTTCTGAAGGTGGGTAAGTATGCTTGTTCGGTAATTTCTTTAAATTAACTTTCTTGGTTAAATCTGGTAAATACTGCTCTCTGTACTCTAGCATCACATCATCGGCTTTCCCTAAATCCTTATTACGCCTATGATATAAAGCCAGTAAACGTAATCTCTCTGGTTTTAAAGACTCTTCTTGTAAATTATCAAATAAATTTCTATTAGATAATATTTCAAACGCTTTAGGATAAAGCTCTTCAAGTTGATTGACTAATATAAAATCAGTATAATAAACGATTACAGTTGGTAATAAATTAACGATAGTATAAAAATCTATATTCTTGAATCTTTTATCTAATTCCTCATCTAACTGAACATATTTATAAATCTTGGTATAAATATCTATAAGCTTCTTAGCAAGAGAGTTAGCTATAAATTCATTTCTCTTTACCACAAAGAGATTTTTCTCTTCTAAACGAATCTCATATGTCAAAGCGTTCAAAATAAATAGACTCTTAATATCTAGAGAGTCCATTAAATCTGGTCTATTAATTAATTCATCATATAAGCCAAGGGACTTACCTTGAAGATATCTGCTTAAATATTTATTAAATCTATCTTTTTGGCTTCTTTTATAAAAAATATCTTGATAGCCAGAATCATAAGTCTTTAACGCATCTAGGGATTTTAACCTGTGTTGATCTTGTGACATAGATATATATTAATCCCTTTTTTAATTTAGTGGTACCGCAGGTCGGACTCGAACCGACACTCTTTAAGGGAACTTGATTTTGAGTCAAGCGCGTCTACCGATTCCGCCACTGCGGCAATACCAGGCTTTAAAGTTAAGATCCAGCCATCATAGAAGCTACTTCATCTGCGAAGTTATCTTCTTTTTTCTGTATACCTTCACCAACTTTAAGTAAAACAAAAGCATCAATAGTCGCCCCACCTAAATAATCTTTAACCTTCTGGTCTGGATTTTTAATAAATGGCTGTTCGTCTAAAGTCTTCACTGCAAGAAGCTTACTGATTCTACCCTCAACAATCTTCTCTTTAATCTCATCAGGTTTCCCCTTAAGATCATCTTTCTGCATCTCTATATTCTTCTCAGTAGCAATTACCTCAGCTGAAATATCAGCTCTAGTTTTAAATTCAGGAGCTGGATTACTAGCTGCTACGTGCATAGCAAGATCTAAAGCCTTATCTTCACTAGAAGCAGTACCAGACAAGGTAACTAATGCTCCGATTTTAAAACCTACTGGGTGGATGTATGAAGCTACTACGCCATCAGTCTTTAAATAAGCTAGTCTTCTAAGCTCTATCTTTTCACCAATTTTAGAAATCTGCTCAAGAATAGTCTCACTTAAAGGCTTTCCTTCAAAATCTACAGCTAAAACTTCTTCTAAATTATTAGACTTAGTATCTAAAGCTATCTTTGCGATTTTCTTAGCAAAGTTAATAAAATCATCATTCTTAGCGACGAAATCAGTTTGACAATTAAGCTCAATAAGAGTCGCAGACTTCTTATCATCAGCAACAGCCACTGCAATAATTCCCTCAGCAGCGATATTTCCAATCTTCTTAGCAGCACCAGCTATACCTTTTTTGCGCAAATAATTAACAGCTTCTTCTATGTTTCCATTAGACTCGGTCAAGGCCTCTTTACACTTCATCATGCCGACACCAGTCATCGCTCTTAACTCAGCTACGTCTTTTGCTCCAAAACTCATCTTCTTTTAAATTCCTTTATCTCTCGAAAACTATAATAGCTTATCTCTTAGATATTTTTTGCTTAGCTGCCAAAATCACATCCATAAAATACTTAAGCAAGAAACTAAGCGAGCTAATAGAATCATCATTAGCAGGAATAGGAAAATCTATACCAGTAGGATCACCATCTGTATCTACCAAAGAAAGTATAGTAATGTTGCCTTGTTTCTTTGATTCTGTTATAGCTAATGCATCTTTCTTCTGATCAAGAACCATAACTACATCTGGTCTACCTTTCATCTTCTTAAGACCACCTAATGATCTATTAAGTTTAAGAATCTGTCTATTAATAGATGCTATTTCTTTTTTCCCAAGACCTTTAAAACCACCAGTATCTCTAGAGTGCTCAAGCTCTCTAAGAGTGTTTAATCTAGATCTAATTATGTCGAAGTTAGTAATTAACCCACCTAACCATCTTTGGTTAATGAAGAAAATACCTGCTCTTTCAGCTTCAAGCTTAACTAATTCAGAAGCTTGCTTAGAAGTACCTACCAATAGAATATTTCTATCAAGCTTAACTTGTTTTTTTAAAAATTCTGCGGCCCTCATCATGTTAGAAACAGTTATAGAAACATCAATAACATGCAAGCCATTCTTCGCAGAGTGAATGTAGGCATCCATCTTAGGATTTTTCTTACGAGTAGGGTGCCCTAAATGTGAACCAGCTGCTACTAATGCTCTTAGTAATTCTTTGGCTTCAGCTTTTTTAGCCTCAAGCTTCTCTAATTTTTCAGCTTCTGTTGCTGTATCATTCACGCTATTTGCTTCTTTTATTTCTATTGACATATTATTTTACCATCTACATTATTAGTCCCAAGTCAAGACAATTAAGCAGGCTAACTATTCTAGCAATTAACTTACTAGGTTTGCAATCTTTTGAAAATTCAATGATAAGATAAAAATCATGGCGACTATTGGTGAAGTTTTCGAGGAAATGCACAAGCATTTCAACCCAGAAGGAGCAGCAGGAATCGCTGCAACTTATCAGTTTAATATTTCAGGCCCAGAAGGTGGAACATGGGTTTTTTCAATCAAAGATCAGGAATGTGAATTCAGCTCTACCCCATTATCAAGCCCGAGTGTAGAAATAGCGATGAGTGATAAAGACTGGATCTCTATTCGTGAAGGCAGGCTCAATAGCCAAATGGCTTTTATGCAAGGTAAGCTAAAAGTTAAAGGCGACATGGGACTTGCGATGAAATTACAAAATATTTTCCCTATTAAAGCCTAGAAGGGACTGCTCACAAACGTACAAGTTCAAGGCTAAGGAGCAAAAGTCTATGAGACTATTATTAATAGCGGGAACACACGGAGTAGAACCTCAGAGTTCTGTTTTTTTAAGCAGCCTTCTTGCTCAAATTGTATTTATGGATGAGCCTGACGAAAATCCAGAAAATGGAGTCGTGTGCAGGTCTATAGATATTGATTTCAACAAAAGATCAATAGGAATATTCTCAATATCCCAGCTGCTTGGACTAACAGCACATGAAGCTGAAGATACTGCTATCCAGATTAATGATTTAGAGCTGAATGTAAATGAGTTTAAAAATTTTAAAATCATCGCCATACCAGCATTAAATCCACATGGTTTAAAAAACTTCACTCGCCATAATCATCATGACGTAGATTTAAATCGTAATATGCCAAGCCAAAACTGGCAGAGTGCAAAATTTAGAATAGATGGTGAAAAAAATCCCTATTACCCTGGTGATTTTCCAGCAAGTGAAATTGAAACTCAATTTTTAACTAAATTAATAGAGGGGCTTGATTTTGATTTAATTATTAGTTTTCATACCAATCACTTTATTCGCTTTCCAAATGCTCCACAAGTTAACTATGACGGGCTCGGTACTCATAAAGACTTTGCTACAAGACTTGCACGCGATACAGAACTGGAATTCACCGAAGATATCGGCTATCCAACTCCTGGCTCACTTGGTTCTTACTCTAAAGACAAGGGACTGGACTGCATTACCATTGAGTTTGATGATAATATTCAAGCAGAAGAACTTAATACTAAATACCTTAAAGCCTTTACAGAGAATATAAGCTCTTTATTTAAAAATTAGGACTACGCAAGGGATATAAAAAAGTTTTTTCCAAATTAAATGGTATTTTGGCATTAAGATTATCTAAATAATGGACAGGATTTTTCAAAATAAAATCAATGATCTTAAAAAACAAAATTTATACAGAGATCAAAATTCAATTAATGAGCGACTTTCAAGACAGAAAGAACTAATAAATTTCTCAAGCAATGACTATCTTGGGCTTGCTGAGTATTCCCTTTCAGAAATATTAAATATCAATGCTAAAGATTACTCAGTCAATAATTTAACAGAATTAATGCAAATCCCTTTTGGCAGCAGTGGTTCAAGACTAACAACTGGCACGCACCTAGAGCATAAAGAGCTTGAAGACTGCATTGCAAGCTGGAAAGCCTGCGAGGACACTATCATTTTCAGTAGTGGCTATTTAGCGAATCTCGGTGCCTTATCTGCATTAATAGATAAGGATGATGTCGTCTTCATTGATGAACTCGCACACTCGTGCATGTGGGATGCTCTCAGGATAAACAATGCAAGAAAATATATTTTTGCACACAATGACGCCCAGGAATTAAGGAGGCTTATCCAAAAATATCGTTATCAATATACCAATTCTTTCATCATCACAGAGTCCGTATTTAGCATGGACGGCGACCTTGCTCCCTTAGATGATTTAAAATCTATCGCTGACGAATATTCATCATTCTTATATATAGACGAGGCTCACAGTACTGGCATATACGGAGCAAGTGGAGCAGGTCTTATCAGTGAATATAAAGAAAAGAATCCTCAGCAGGATTTCAGCAACCTTATTCAAATGGGGACACTGTCTAAAGCGATTGGTCTTGAGGGTGGCTATATCTCTGGATCATCTTCACTGATTGACTTCTTACGCAATAAAGCACGAACTTATGTCTATTCAACAGCGAGTTCTCCTTTCTTAATGAAAATAGCTCGGCATAATATCCAAAAAATCATTCACCAGAATGATCTTCGCCAAAAGCTTTTCAGTAATATTAAATACTTAGACTCACTACTCAGCAATCTTAAAACTAAGAATGAAATGGATATTGAAAATAAATTTCACTGGACAAATTTCGGCAGTCCAATATTTACCATACAATTTCAAGAGATAGATAAGTGCCTTACTGTTAGTAACAAGCTTTTAGAAAAAGGTTTTATCTGCACAAGCATCAGACCACCTACTGTAAAAATCGCCCGATTGCGAATATGTGTCAGCAGCAAACACAGTCATGATCAGATTCTCAGCTTTTATGCAGCTTTGTCAATAGCTCTAGCAGCATAATTTAACTTTTTTTTCTAAAATTTATCTAAGCTACAAAATCAAAATTTTGCTATAAAATATAAATAGAATGAAAGTTAATGCAAGTGCTGAATTGGAAAGGGATTGTATATCTAATTTTTCCCTCGACCAATTAGAACGTTTTTTAGCAAACTATAGTGTAACCCTACTGAGCCTGAGATTTGTTGGTGATAAGGTTTCTGTAATGTTCAGGGGTACTAAAGAGAATCTTAGACTTGCAGTGAAAAGCCTATATCTTAAATCTGGTTCTTCCTTTAAAAAGACTGTACCTGAGCATATTAAAAACTATTTAGACAGCATGGCAGATTCCAAATCTTATAAAAAAAATTACGATAAAGTCGCTGGTGACTATATTCGCCACTGTAATTTAAATAATGTAACTCCGCATCCTGAAGTTGACGAAGGTTTTGTTTACTAAAGTAACCAGTGACACTAATCAGTTTATTAAACTCGCCAGATCTCTCTTGGAGAAGAAGAGCCGAGATAAGGAGAACTTATTTATCGTTGAAGGTTTTAAGTTAATAGATGAAGCCGTGGCAGCTGATTTCACTCTTAAATATCTTTATATTATTGAGGAAGAATTACAAAATAATATTGAGCTGAATCTTTCTGCTCAAGAAGCTTTTAAAAAAACCAGTACTAATAATAACGTAGGAGAAATATTTCTAATTTCAGAAGGGCTTATGAAAAAGATTGCTAGCACTGAAACACCGCCAGAAGCACTAGCTATATTTTTTAAAAAATCTGATTCACTAGTTAATAGCTCAGTAGAAGCTCATTTGGTTGTGGCTAATCCAAGCCCTGAGCTACAGAGAGTTAATCTTTACTGTGAAAATCTTCAAGACCCTGGTAATTTAGGTGGCATCATTAGAACCGCTTTAGCGAGTGGCTGTGAGAATATTTTCTTAGATAACTGTGTGGATATATATAATCCTAAATTAATCAGAGCTAGTGCTGGAGCTGTTTTTCATGTAAAATTTCATGAAACGAACTTAGAAGAATTCTTAAAATCAACAATAAATTTAAATATTCAAGAACAGCCCAAGATTAGCAGTGAACATCTACCAATTCAAGAGAAAATAACTTTAGTTGCGACCTCTCCTAGAGCCGAACATGCATATTATGATTTTAAGCCTGAAAACCATGAAAAAATAATTTTAATGATGGGGAATGAAGGAAAAGGCTTAAGTGAAAAGGCTTTCTCTGCCTGTGATACAACACTGAACATTCCGATTAACCCTAAAGTCGAAAGCTTAAATGTACTAGCTGCAAGCACAGTACTACTATTTCATTTTCAAAGCTTAAATAAAAGAGACTTATACAGACCTTAGAGTGATCTTTAAAATGGAACAAATAGTAGCTTTAGACATAGGTGAAAAACGTGTAGGCATAGCCACCAGTGACACTCTTGGGCTAGGCATCAGACCTTATAAAACCGTTCTTAAAGATGAACTTATAAAAACCCTTGAGTCATTAATGAAAGAATATGATCTTATTAAACTAGTAATCGGTCTTCCTAAGCACAGAGATGGAAATAAAAGCGAGCAGACTCTTAAAGTAGAAAGCTTTACAGAGCTGATTCGGGAAAGGTTTTCTAATTTAGAGATATGCTTTGAAGATGAAATACTGACTAGCAGTGCAGCTAAAGAAAGGCTTTTAGATATGGGGGTTCATATCACTGAAAAAAATAAAGGACTTATAGATATGCATGCTGCTGCAATTATTCTTGAGCAGTATTTTAGTAATTATTCTAAATAACGCAGAAACTGGAGTTCCGCTACACGCCCAACTAAGGAGTAACTGGTATCTCTGCTGGCACAGCAGTACTACTCGAACTGGTATCGGTTACAGGAGTACCAGGCACAGAGACTGGAGCAGGTGCTGGAACTGGTCCCTGAGCTGGTTTAGTATAAACTCCATATTTAGCCCCTAAATCTAAAAGCTTATTAATACTCTTTTTCGCTTGAGCTTTAGTCTCATCTGTAAGAGGAATAGAATCGAGCTTGGTGTTCACCTTATTAACAGCTTTATCTACGCTCTGTGTAACTGCCTTAGCTACAGGCTCTCGAGTGATTTTCAGTCCTAAATCCTTCGGTAATGCTAAAGGCTGATCACCGATCAATTGAAAATCTTTTACTTTTACTTTAGGTTTTTTCGATTCACCATGAACATTAAAAGCCATCATAAGCCTTTCTGGCACAGTTAAATTTAAATCAAAATTTTGTTGGAATTAGGAATACTATTCCTAGCACTTCAGATGGAAGACTTGTGAAAGTCACTAGCCTTAATAACAATAAGATTTTTATTATTAGTCCTTTTGCAAAAGATCTTTTTAAACCTCAAAATCAAATTAATAGTAATACAACTATAACAAGCATCCCCGAATTAGTGAGTATAGCCGAAAATTGGTCTGAATCAACAAAGAAAGCGTTTTGGGCATTACTAAATACAGATAATCTTTGGCAAATTTTTGATGTCGAAAATAATCAACTTTATTTAAATTTTAATGTTTATCCTTCTGGGGTAGGATCATTTTTAGATCCTAGAATATATATGCCTACGACAGGTTGGTGCAAAGCAAATTTGCGTAGAGATCGCGTCAGTTTTTCTTGGAAAACAAGAATATTAAATATACAAAAACCTTCTCTTGCTCCAGGGATGGTAGGTACGACAGCTGTTCCAAATCATGATATATATGGAAATTATTTTGCTTTATCAAATGTAAGCTTGACAAATTATAAAACAACTTTAAATTCTCCAATTTTTAAAATGAATGATCGAACAAATTCTAATGTTTACTATGTTAGCAAATATCCGAATGTTCCTTTATATTTAGACCTTCACGCAACTCAATCCAATGACCCAAGATTAAATTTGCCTCAGACTATCTTAGAGCAAGGAGAATATTTTTATGTTAGAATATTTAATGTTCGCCCTTTTCCTATTTCTGTTAGATTTTGGACTCGCTCTGTTGGTGCGACTCAGACTTCCCCAGGAAGTCCTACCACAATGCCAGTTGCAAGTTACGAACAAGAACTAAGCTTGGACCCAAACTCTGTTTATTTTTTTATAGGTCAAAAAGCTCAAGATGGTTCAGTTGGTTGGATTTATACAACAGACGATATAGAGGGAGTTTCTAAAAAATGGAAAATTACAGCGGATAAAGTTGAAAATAATGGCGTTCCTCTTCATCTTTTTGAAGCGAATGATTCTGGATCTTTTTTACCAGACAATTTATCATGGACACAACTATACCAAGATACAAATCTCGGAGTTTTAGTAGGCACAGATTTAAGAAATATGTTTTTTTTGCAAGACCCTACTCTTAGAGGACCAAATGGTGCTATCCTCTCTAGCTCTGTAGGTTCTGGTGGTCCTGGTGGTTCTGGTCTTGGGTGGGGCGTAGGAATTATTTTGGTTGAGAGCGCTTCTTCAGGAGGTGGAGTCGGACTAACTTATTTTTATTCATCTTCAGGAGGTGGAGTCGGACTAACTTATTTTTATTAAACTTTTAGACTAATGAAAGCTTATTTATCTTATAGTTATAATGGCTATAATAGGACCCCAGATGAAGCAGTCGTTAATTTACATAAGTTATGTTTTTTCTATTTAAAAAAACAGTTTAAAGAAGTATATCTTATAACTGATGATTTATCAAAAGATTTTTTTAAAGATATACCTTGGACAGATATTTATGTAGAGTTAAATAATATATCAGAAGCTTATTACAATGTTTGGTCTTTATCAAAGATTAATGCTTACAAGATAATCGCTCAAAAAGGTGACCCATTTATTCATGTTGATAGCGACGTTGTCTTGTGGAAACCTTTACCAGATAGAATTTTACATTCTGAAGTTTTTGTTCAATCACCAGAAGATATAAAAAATCATGGATATGAAATAGAAAATTTTATACAGCATTGTCCTTACAAAAGTTTTTTTGAATTTATAAAATATCCTACTATAGGATATAATATGGGTATTTTTGGCGGAAATAATTTATCTTTTATTTTAGACTACGCCACAAATGCTTATAATTTTGTGTTAAAAGACGAAAACAAAGATTTTTGGTTAAATTTTAATGGGTATAAAAATAGTTGGGCAAAAGCTGTATTAGCCGAGCAATATTTTCTTTCTGCATTTTCTGTTTATAAAAATCAATTAATCGAGCCTCTTTTTGAACAATGGCCGTCTGAAGAGATGGCGATTTCTGCGGGGTATTCTCATTTAATGTTAGCGAAAAATGATTTAAATATAAAGATTAGGATAGAGGATTTAGTCAAGAACCTTGACTTAGGAGTTTATAAACCGTAAGATTTTCCCTTGTGTAAAGCTGCTGTTGGAATAAAAAAGCTTTTTAATACCCAACTACCATACCAAATGCTTACTTCTTTCTCTGCCCAATCGTGAGGAATTTTACTCCAATCTATTGCCGAGCGTATATCGGAAATATCTTTAAATACAGATTCAAATCTTCCGTTTATCTCTTTAGTTAAATCTATATACTCACTTCCTGCTAAGCATCCTATAGGGCGATCACCGATAAAATCTATCAAATCTAGAATTGTTTGATCTTTGAAAATGGGATATTTTTTTTGAAATTCTGCTAACCCCCAAGCGTTATGGATTTGAATTCCGTTATCGTTTACATAATAAGCAGATCCCCGATCTTCATTCATATCAAATATTACACTTATTTATTTTAAAAAATATAAGATTTAAGTATAATATTATTATAAAGTGAAAATTAAGCCTTATTTTTCTTATTGGTCTGGCGGATACGCAAAATGGAATAATAGGTTAGCCGATTCCCTAACTTTTGAATCTTTTGATATTGCTGTTAAACTAGCTATTAAACATTACGGGGAGGCTCATTTTATTACGGACTCATTATGCGCAGAAATTTTTCAAAAAATCCCATTCACATCTGTTGATATAGTTTTAGATTCATTACCCAAAGACTATACAAAAACTTGGGCACTAGGAAAAATCTATGCCTACAAATATATTGCTTTAAAAGGTGATCCATTTGTGCATATTGATAATGATGTTTTCTTATGGAAACCATTACCCTTAGATCTTATACATTCAGGTATTTTCGCACAATCACCAGAACCAATTAATAGTTACAGTTATAAAATACATGATTTTTATAAAAATTGTCCCAAAAAATATTTAGCTAGTAGAGTAAAGAAAAACAATTTTGCCCCAAATGTTGGAATAGTTGGTGGTAAAGATCTTGGATTTTTTTACAATTACTCTACCAGTGCATTAAACTTAGTTCTAGACCCAGTTAATAAAGATTATTGGACCAAAGACTTTGGGCTAGTTACATGGAGAAAAGCTGTTATTTCTGAGCAATATTATATGGGTATATGCGCTTCTTTCTACAAGAAAGATATATCATATCTATTTCCTAAAAATGACTCTTATTCGGAAAAATGTTATCAGCTTGGATACAGTCATCTTATGGGATCAAAATACGGGTACGGAATGAAAGATAAAATCTCATTTCTTTATAATAAAAAATTCTCAAACTAAATTAACATAGTGTAATAAGGGTATATGAATAAATCTAACGCTATTTCTCCCTTCAATCTTAATTATCCAGCAACTACTGGTCCTAGTGGTCCTTCTTCTACGATTGCCTATTCTCAAGTATACGAAAATTTACCAGAAATAGGTGGATCTAATTTTAAAGTTTTTGATATTGGTTTAATTAAAGATATTAAGAATGCGCTCACTAAAAGAAAATCTTCCGGTACAGAAGCTGTTGATATTAGTGGAGCTTGGACTCAACTTTCAGCAAAACAAACTAATAAAATTACAATATTTAATAATACAGATTGGGATATAGAAATCAAACAATTGGATCTTGCTCCGATTATTCCTTATAATCATTCTCAATTTCTTCAATCCGAAGAAAGAGTCTCTACTTTTGGCGATGTATCAAATTTGAATCTTGGTAATTTTACATCTCAAACTGATTCTAACAATGCCCTAACAAATGCTCCATATATAAATAACCATTGTTTAGCGTATGCGAAATTGCCAGAAAATTTTGATGTAAAAAAATGGTCTATAGAATTTGAGGGCCTAACTTCTCCAATTTCGGAATGGTCTGGATGGGATCCTGCTAGGACTTTAGGAGCAAGATTTGTAGTTACAATGTTTAACAATTGGGTTACTTTTCCAAATTCAAGAGGATTGCGTCATTTTGAAGGAGATTTTAATACGCTGGCTTATAGCGCTGGGATGACTAATGAACCATACAATGAGGGTTATTACATAACTATTGAAGATCAAAAAGACTTGAATTCAGAAGTCAAAGATACTTTATATAATTTACCTGTTATAACTGGGATAAATCATGTTACTGGGACTTCTTCATCTTGTACTATTCAACTTTTAACCTCTGGATTAGAATCTTCTAAAAATATTGGAACCACAGGATCATTTTTCTTCAACAACAGAGCCTATCCAATTTCTTTAAATTCTAATTTAAATAGTGTTACTTTGACTGGAGCCTGTATTACTGCGCAGCCCGCTTCTAATTTTTATACAAACGTACCCGCTTCACTTCAAGTTAGAAGAGCTTGGCCAGCTTCTCCTCCAAATCAAGGATTAACAACTGGTAATTTAACCACTAATTTTAATGTCTTTAGAACCTTAGCAAGTGGATATAGTGTTACAAATATAACGTCATGGAAGAGTACACTTGGGCCTTTTAATAGAATGCCTAATGCAGTTGGACCAGTAGCTCTTAGTTGGGGCGGAACCGGTCCCGGTAATCTTACTCCTAATAATCTATATAGTTCTACCACAGAGCTTCAAAATATTCCTTCTCATTTAGAGTATAGGACTTATAAAATTGAACAAGCCGACGGAACATTTAGATTCTTTATTAAAAATACTTCTGGCCAATTTTTACAACTTGGTAAGTACTACGACAGATTTTATTACAGTAGAGCTAATCTTGGAAAATATATTGGCTTTGGCGCAGCGGTAAATATTAATGAAAGAGCTTATCATAGCATAAGAAATGTTTTTCTCAATGATCAAAAGATTAGCATTTATAATAGTCCTGTGGCAAGCGGAGATATAAATAAAGCTCCATCTATTACTCTTCCATCAAATTCAGCTATAGATTTAGACGGTTTAATTAATACAAATCAAATCTTTCTAAAAAGAAAAGATGGAGGAAATGGCTCCTTAAATCTAAAATATAGATGGGAAAACTAATAATTTATGGCAATATATTCAATCACCAACAATGATGTTCTAGTAAATAAAGAAAATCATACAACCGTTTCCACAACCCCTAGCCCAATTATTAATGGCGAAAGATTGATGAGAGCTTATCAAGAGGCTGTCGCTTTGCCCAGGGATTATACCATATTCTTACCGCCAGGAGAATATGATTTAAATGGAAAAAATTTAAATCTTACAGCTAACTATGTTAAGATTATTGGTTTAAGCGAAAGCAAATCAGATGTTTTAATATACAGCTCTTTCTCAGAAAAAGGTAAAGGAGTTATTAATCAAGAAGCAGAGACTATTCATCTAGAAAATCTCACAGTTAGCAATACCATTACAATAGATAATCCTTCTCAAAGTCAAGCTGTAGCGGAATTAGATGACGCATTAAGTCAAGCGGTTTTTGTAAATAATAAAAAACAAAGAAGCGCATTTTCTAATAGCTTTTGTCCATTATTTTTAATTGGGCAAGAGTCAGAAGAAGATTTGTATAAAAAAACTTTTGATTTAGATGATAGCATTATTTTTGTAAAAAGCACACCCATGGGTAAGTATAGGGTTTTGAAAAAGATGGATTTGACAGAAGAAGAAAAAAGCCAATATGATTTGTCTGAATTCTCCTCATCTTCTTTACCTCCAGAATTTAATTACAAAGTTTGGAAGCATTTCGAAGCAG
>RFQS01000061.1 GCA_009924885.1 Pseudomonadota bacterium
AGAATTTCCTTGCTATTCGTTGTTTCGCGTAACTCCTGTAATAGTCAGAATTTTCTTTTAACTAAAAAGAATTAAATACTAGTAGTATCTTTAATATATGCATTTTTGGCAATTATTAACGGATATCGGTATACTCCTCGGTTCATCACTGCTTTTAGGTGCTATCGCGATTCGCTTAAAATTGAGTCCGATTATTGGTTATCTTATAGCTGGTATGGTCCTTGGTGGACCAGGTAGTTTACAGTTAATAAAGTCTCCACTTGAGATTGAGGCTATCGCTGAGCTTGGTGTTTCATTATTACTTTTTAGTTTGGGGCTTGAATTTTCTTGGGATAAAATTAAATCTTTGCCTTTGAAAATTATTAGGGGTGGGGCTTTACAGATTCTTCTAACCCCTCTTTTTTTTCTAGCAGTTTCATCTTTATGTGGTTTAGATATAAAGATAGCTATTTTAGCTGGGCTTATATTTACTTTAAGCAGTACTGCTACAGTCTTGCGTACTTTTAATGATTTGGCTGAAATAGATAGCCAGCATGGCAGAAATTCGACAGCGGTTTTACTTTTACAGGATATCGCTGTAATTCCTTTTACTATGATAGTTTCATTTATTTCTGTTAATAATGCAGTGGCAAGTGAATTTCAGAATAATTTTTTATTTACTATAGGTGCAGCTCTGCTATTGGTTCTTGCTTTGTATATATTTTTAAATAAAATTGCTGGACCAGCTTTAAGTCTTTTTAGCTTAAATAATAATCGAGAGATGGCGATTTTGCTTGCGATTATTATCAGCATCGGTTCTGCTTGGACTGCTTATCAGATCGGTATTTCACCGTCGATTGGTGCCTTTATCGCGGGAATGCTTTTAGGTAGTTCTTCTTTTGCTACTCAGATTACAGCAGATATAGCACCATTGAGGATTTTATTCTTGACATTATTTTTTGGTTCCGCTGGTATGCTTGCTGACCCCGTTTGGGTCTTTAATAATTTTGCTTTAGTTATATTACTCAGCGTTGCGGTAATTCTTTCTAAGACATTAATTAGTTTTGTGATTTTTAGTTTATCTGGTCATAGTATTGCTATATCAGTGGCTTCTGCTCTTTCTATAGCTCAGATTGGCGAGTTTGCTTTTGTTTTAAGTGATATAGCTAAAGACTCTTCATTGTTGAGTAATGACTGGTCGCAGCTTGTAGTTTCTGTAACTATCGTAAGTTTATTCTTTACACCTTTTATGATTAAATTCGCTCCTAGAATTGGTCTTAAGGTGCAGCAGTTTTTAAATAATAAAAAGTCAGGTGAAGTTTTTGATGCAGAAGCTTCAAGTTTAAATCCAGCTCGTATTTATGTTATAGGTTATGGTCCAGCTGGGCGTGAAGTTACTAGGCAGCTTAAAGATTTATACCTCGATGAAATTGCGATTATGGATCTTACTAAAGACTCTTTAGATTCTGCTGAATTAGAGGGATTTAAAACTTATATGGGTGATGTAAGGCAGTTAGATGTACTTCAGCATAGTGGCTTAGAATTGGCTAATTTGGTTATTATCACTATTCCTAGCTATGATGCTGTTTTAACTACTATTGATAATATTAAGCGTTTAGCACCGACTGCACATATTATCGTTAGATCAAGATATCAGATCTATGAACATAGTTTTCATGAAGCTGGGGCTCACGAGATAGTAAATGAAGAATTTACGGTAGGTGAAAAATTAGGAAGAACGGCTTTTAGTTATCTTTTAAGCGCATGTAGTCGAACAAACAAGTTCAAGGCTGAGGAGGACGAATGACAGCTTAACTAAATTTTAAATAATTATTGTTAGAAAGACCTTGAGGTTCAAGTATGTCAGCAATAATTTCGGTTACGCAGCATGCACTCAGTACGGTTGCTGAGAATACTCAGGTACAGGCACAGAATGCAGCGATTATGGCTGCGAATTCAACGGATGTTAACGCTACGGTTAATCGTATCGCAGAAACTATAGGAACTTTAAACTCACCTCGTGAGGATGGTGAAAAAAATACTTTAAAATCTATTAATATTGAGCAAGCAAATATGGATGTGAGGCTCTCTCAGGCGGAATTAATCGTTTATGATGGTGAACTATCCTCTGTTAATATTAAGCTCCAAGGAGTTAGGTCTGAGCTTGTTACTGCTAAACAAGCTGCTCTTCTGGCAGAGGAAGCTAAAACTCAGATTAAAACTTCTATAAATGCTGATGGTAATGCAGAATTCGTGACTCATTCTGGAATAAAGATCGTAACTGATACGAATAAGGGTGGTGATCAGACTTGGATTTATAATCCAGCTGGTGAACAGATTATGCATATTCATGGAGACCCTCATGTGAACATGCTTAAGGATGCTGATGGTAATAATGGTGATGATTTCCATTTTGGTGATGATTCTACCTTGAAATTTGAAGATGGTACTGAGCTTACTTTTAACACTACTGAAAATGGTAAGGACACTGGGATTTTCTACACGACTGGTATTTATGTAAAAGCTGGTAATAATGTTATGCACACTGGTGAGGCGACTTCTGGTGGAGCTAGAAGAGCTGATATAGCTAAAGTAGATGCTAAATCTTATAGCCAAAATGGTAGTACTGCTAAAGGTGCAGTTACTATGGGGCTTAAGGGTGATGGACAGATCCTTATGCAGACTGGAAATCAGTGGAATGAAATTAAAGATGAGTCTTGGGATGGTTACCTAGAGAATAAGACTTTTGCTGGTCAAGAGGGAGCTGCTGTAGATTTTAAGCCTACCGAATTTGCTGATTTAGGAGCTTTAAGATCAGAGATTTTAGCTTTGCAAGATAAAGAGTCTGGACATGTAAATAGCATCGCAGCACTTACCTCTCAGAGATCCGCTGCTGAAGGTAATTTAACCGCTGCTAATTCTGCATATGAGAATTTTAATGCCATGGAAGATTCTGAGTTCGTGGATAACGATGAATCTAGATTTAAGATAGAACAAAAGGATTTATCCTTAAATCAGCGAGCTAATGCTTTAGGTCTTTTTCTTTCTGATAGTCCACTGGTGACACCAGGTGATTTCAGTAATCTAGGTATTACAGAAGGAAACATGCTTAATGATAGAGTTCAATCGGATCGCATGCAGAGACAGAATAATATTACTTATCAAACTGGTACTTTTGAAGGTAGCGGTTTAAATGAATTGAGCGATAATAATACGTCAACTAATAATTTAGTAAACTCACTGAAATCTCTTGTAGATTCTGGTGGTTTTGAGGCATCTTCTTTGCAGAATGATGCGGCTAATGCAGCCATTGTAGCTACAGCACCTGCTGCAACTACTAAATCTGCGCCTACAACTGCAACAGTAACTGATGCTGCTGCAACGCCTGCTATAGCCGCAACAGCTAATGCTGAAACGCCTGCTGCGACTGATACTGAAGATGAAACAAGAAGAACGGCAGCCGGGTAATTAAGTTTCATCTTTCGTGATATTTTAAAGACTCATGCACAAAATATGCATTTTAAAATGGTGGACGGTACTGGACTTGAACCAGTGACCACTTGCGTGTCGAGCAAGTGCTCTACCAACTGAGCTAACCGTCCGAATGACACTAAAGAATATATCACAAGAACTTAAGTTAAGGCTAGATTCTTAGATTTAATTCGATTATTTTCATCTACTAATAAAATTTTAGGCTCAAAAGATTCAATCTCCTCTTCAGATGCCTGTGCGTAAGAGCAGATGATCACAAGATCGTCTTTCTGGAAAAGCCTAGCCGCTGCACCATTAATACCGATAACGCCAGAATCACCTTCTATCGCATAAGTGATAATTCTGTTTCCATTACTTATGTTTAAGACTTGGACTTGTTCGAACTCTTTTATATCAGCTTTTTCAAGCAGATCTCTATCTATAGTAATGCTTCCTTCATAGTTAAGATCACACAGTGTAACCTTCGCTCTATGAATTTTAGCTCTCAGAATCGTTCTCAGCATGATCTAATTTCTCGGTATCGAGTTTTTTTACCTTTGGTTTATCACTACCAGGAATTATAAATATTATCATAGATTTACCAGTCATCTTACCGACTTCACCTTCTGCATGACCTTCATTCGCTAAATCAGTGACGAATCTTTTAGCTAAATCTACAGCTAAATCTTTATGCTGCATTTCCCTACCTCTAAGTGTGAGATTGAGTTTTACTCGTTTACCTTTTTCTAAGAATTTTTTAGCTTGATTAAGTCTAGTGTTATAGTCGCCGATATCAATGTTATAACGAATTTTAACTTCTTTAAATTCATTGCCACCTTGTTTTTTCTTCTGGCCTTTCTCTTTTTTACTCTGTTCGAATTTATACTTACCGTAATCTAGAATTCTAGCTACAGGAACTTCAGACTGATCAGAGACTACGAATAAGTCTAAGTCTTGGTCTTGGGCTTTTCTTAAAGCTTCTTCCTTCGTCAGTTCACCTAGATTAGTGCCATCTGCATCTATAACCCGAAGTGTTCTTGCCCTAATGTACTCATTGAGAGGGACATAGACTTTAGGTCTTTTATTGCCTCTAAAGCCAAATGGGTTGTTACCTTTAAAATTTGTTGAATTAATTGTTAGTTGCTCTCCTAAATATAGACTATGCTTATTTTACCCAAAAATTGAGCTTTTGTCTGAAATTTCAAATATCCTGATGATTTTTAGTAAGTATTTTGATTATTTAATTACAGATATTATGATTGTTTCTTGGTGACTGCTGAATACAGAAATTAGTACAAGCTAGTAATGCAGAGTGGTCTGCAATACCTTGACCTGCTATATCGAAGGCACAGCCATGATCTACACTAACTCTGATATAAGGTAAGCCGTAAGTCATATTAATAGCATTATAGCCTGCGATTCCTTTAATAAGTGGTAAGCACTGGTCATGATAAGCGGAAATATATAGGTCGTGAGCGACTGGTGTGCCTTTTAAAAAAGCTCTAGCTGCCTGAGCTAGTATGCTATCAGCTGGAAGTGTATCGGTGAGGGTGATTTCAGGGTGTGAATTTCTGAATGATTTTATTACTTTATTCATCCAAGTCGATTCTTCATCACCAATTAAACCATTCTCGCCAGCATGGGGATTAAGTCCAGCTATTCCGATGCTCGGGGATTTAATATTAAAAGCTGTGTTTAGGAGCTCTGCTGAATGCTTGATAACTTTATGGAAATTTTTCTGAAGCTCTTTGGATACTTCGTTTAAAGGGATATGCCTAGTCGCTAATATAATCCTAAAGCCCTTCGCTATAAACAACATCTCTACATCAGAGGCTGTAAGATTATTTAATTTAGCTAAAAGCTCTGTCTGTCCGCTGTAGTGATGCTTCGCTAAGGATAAGGATTCTTTAGATACTGGACCTGTAACAAGATAGTCAGCAAGACCCCTCAGGCAGAGAGTATTAGCTTTAACTAAAGTCTGGTAGCTGTGTTCGCCAGAGATATCAGAGGCTTCGCCCATCTTTAAAAGAGCTGTATTTTTTTTAACTTGGCTGAGATCATCTGCTAGGATGATTTTTATATCTTTAGTAAACTGCCACTCTTGCTCGGAAATGCGCTCTAGGTCTCGTGTGAATTTAAAGAAAATTTCTGGACCTATGCCAGAAAGGTCTCCTAGAGTGTAAAGTAAATTTAGTGTTTTAGAGCGTGAAAACATCGACGGCGACTGTTTTTAGATAAGAGCTAAATGCTATAATTATCGCATGAATACTACATCCGCGACTTTAATAGAATCTAGTAATATAGACATGACTCCTTCTTTGAAGGAATATGCAGAAGCTAAAATAGATAGAGTGCATAAGCATTTCGACAGTTTAATCCAGAATCACCAGATCAAAGTAGTTCTAGGTGTTATAAAAAACCATAAAAGTAATAATCAAAAAGCAGAAGTAACTATTAATCTTAAAGGCGGACACGTGATCAGATGTCATTCTACAGAGGACAATGTTTATGCTGCGATAGATACTGTAGTAGATAAGATCGAAAAACAGATGAGAAAGTTTAAGACTCGTATCTATAACAGCATTCAGCGTGGTAAGAGTATTAAGGCTTTTGGTTATGATGAAGAGTATTTAACTAATATCGAAGAAGCTGATATGGCTGTCCCAGAGGACTTCGTCGAAGAAGTTAAGTCATATAATGAACCTAAGATAATTAAGACTAAGAGATTCAAAATGGAGCCTTTAGATCCTCAGGATGCTGTAGGTAAGCTAAAAGACTGTGGTCATAACTTCTATATGTTCTTAAATATATTTTCTAATAAAATTGCTTGTGTTTACCAAAGAGAAGATGGTGACTTCGGTTTAATCGAACCAGAGTTTCTTCAAGTTTCTAATTAAGGCGGGCGAAAACGCGGAAAATGGAGTTATGGAGTGGTCTCTAAAAAAAAAGCGAGGTGTGAGCCTCGCTTTTTTGGTGTGTGGGTGTGTGGAAAATTAAAAAGACTGCTGCACTAATCTTTACGGTATTAAGCTTAAAGCTAATTGTGATGATGAATTAGCTTGAGCTAATAAAGACACTGCTGATTGTTGTAGAACTTGATTTACAGTTAATCTTGAGGATTCTGAAGCAACATCAGTATCCATCACATTAGACTTAGCTGATTCTAAATTAAATTTACTATCAGTTAAGAAATTATAATCAGAAGATAGGCGGTTGCGTCTTGCCGATACTGATGCTTGCATGCAGGTAAGATTTTTTATCATCGAATCTAAGCTAGTTAAATCACTGGGATTTGGAGCTGTTAAAGCACCACCACCATTATTAGCTATGTTTATAGATATTGACATTTGATCTAGTCGCTTAGTCGCTTTATAACCTAAAGTCCCGATGTCAGCAGCTGTGCTACCTATGGCAGATACATTGACGTCTACGCCATTCCAAGAACCAGTGGTCATATTTAAAGCATAGGTATTGCCATCTCCAGGACCGTTTTGGACATTAACGTTAAAGGTTCCTTGTAGTAATTTTCTACCGTTATATTCAGTATCAGTTCTTAGATCACTGATTTCTGTGACTAAGTTATTTATTTCTGTCTGGCCAGCGTCTAATTCCGCTTGGGTTTTATTACCATCATTAGCTACTACTATTATTTCTCTAATTCTTTGTACGTTACCTAAAACTATTTCCAAGGCATCATTGCCAGTATCTAAGCCTGCTAATGCATCATTGATGTTGCGTTGCGCTGCTGATGAACCTCTTATTTGAGAATTTAATTTTTCACTGTAAACATAACCTGCTGCATCATCAGATGGTTTATTAATTCTAAAACCAGTAGCTAATCTTTTTGTAGATTCATCTACATTTCTGGTATGTATGCCTAATGCTCTTTGTATAAATAAGCTATCAATATTAGTGTTTATTCTTAAACCTTGCAAGCTGTTCCCCCCTCATGCAGTGCTAAGTATTATTATGTTTAGTATGTACCCCGTTTGATCTAGTTTATAACTCGTAAATCTACTTAATGTAATCTAGGTTAATTTAACTGCCTAAAAGCTTCATAGTATACTGTCTGTACTGTACTTGCAAGATTTAAACATCTAGCATTAACCGAACTCATCGGTACTAAAAGCATTTGTTCATGATAGTTTTCATGAATTTCTTTACTTAAGCCTCGAGTTTCTGAGCCAAAAACTAAATAATCATTAGTAGAATAATTTACTTCCCAGAAGCTTTTTGTGGCTTTACTGCTAAGGAAACGGAGGCACTGTTGCCGAACTCCAATTTCTACGTTAGTGCCCAAGGGGTTTAAATTTTCTGTTTCTAAAAACTCTTCCCAGTTTTCATGCACGGCATATTCAAGGTACTCCCAGTAATCTAAAGCAGAGCGTTTTAAATATTTATCATCAAGCTTGAAACCAAGAGGTTTAATTAAGTGTAACTTGAGATCATTTGCGACACACATCCTTGCTATATTACCTGCGTTTTGGGGTATTTCGGGCTCAAATAGAACTATATTTAAAAAATTCTTGGATCTCATGAAAATTATTATTACGGGTTGCGATAGAAATTTTATCAGTTAGCTTATGTTTTGATATTAGGGTTTCAATTAATTTATTGTAAAAACCACCTATTTCCTCTAAGGAAGCGCCATTAAAGCCAGCACAAATAATATGAATTTCAGGATTTATATCCCATATTGATAAAATTATTTCGGTGATTTCACTGAGACGATTTGGATAATAAGAGTTTTTAATTTGAATTTCTTGGATGGGTTGTTGCTGATTATCTGAAATATTAGTGGCGGATTTTAGAGACGAGGCTAGTTCTATTAAATTTTCTAAATCTTGAGAATTATTAATTTCTAATCCTTCATTATCGTCGTAGCTTAGAGCTAATAACTGTAATTCCCTTATAGGATTTTTTAATGAATTTATTAATTCCTTGGTGTTGCTTACAAGGCAGGGGAAGATCTTTATTGAATTAATATTGTTCATATTTTCATTTGAGTTGCTCGTATTGCTTGATTCGCCGATAAGTGGTTTTAAATCAAGGAGGTCTTTTTTATTGAAAATAGCTGGGATTATTTCTAGTGTATTAACCCAATAATGTGACTCTTGCTGAACTCTGCTTTTCAGTAGTTTTTTGATGTAGTTAGTCGTTAATGGTGTGTAGGCTTTAATCTTAGGTAAACTAGCAGTGTTTTGCAGGGACTGCTCATGAACGTATAAGTTCAAGTCTAGGCACTGCTCGCAAATTCCAATTTCTGCGTTTGCGTCGTCTAATAAAGTTTTGATTAATAGGTTTAATTGCTCGTAAGTAGCGGCATTATAAAGTGAAGCGAAATTTAATTGAGTGCAGTGAGAATTATCCAAGAGGATTTTAAATAAATTTATATTATCTTCTAGGGACGCCGAGGCGAGGCTTATTTCAAGTTTAATTTCTTGTATACCTTTCTCTAATATACTCGCCTTGAAATTTTGGATAAGGTTCTGATATTTATTTGCTAGGGCATCTACTTCTTCTAAGTTTATAATGGAGTAAAAAACTGCGGGTTTAAGCACTAGAATTTATCTTTTGTAGACGTTAATGATCTGTAGTTTAACTGTATCGGTGGTTTCGTGAGACTGCTCATAATCTTCATTTTTTGTCCTTTTATGAGCTTTAGGCGAGATTATTTCACCTTTACGAATCTTGCCGATAAGCGAGGTTAAATCATCTTCGATTTTAAAAGCCTGTTCTTTGGAAATGACGGGAAGTTCTAAATACTTTTCTTTAGAGCTTTCAGTCTGATTATCAAGCGTTTCATTTTCCTGAGGCTTTAAAGGGCTGCTGTTATAGTGATTGCCGCGAGTTTCTATCCAGTATTCTTTTCCAGACTTAGGTTTAGCGCGAGTTGGGGTGTTTATCTGTATTTTATAAATTTCGATTTCTGTAATTAATTCAGCTAATCTCTTTATATGTTCAGGATTTTCAGCGAATTTAGGCAAAAACATAATCTGTAACTGTAATTCTGGTTTTAAATTAGGAGACTGCTGTATAATTCCATTTTTTTCTGATTTTAATTTAGAGTGAACTGTATTTTCACTCTCGTTTTCTGCCGATAAGTGCGAGAAATCAATTTCAGATTTTAATAATTTAATGCCTTTAATAATTCCTTCCAAGCTAAGTCCTGTTGCCGCTTGGTTAATGCTTTTTAAACTCAATTCATCACTAGCATCAAGTTTCAGTGAAATTAAATCAGCTTCTTGTAAATCCTTGCGTACTTCTTCATCTTCTAAAGTCGTAGCGTTGGTTAAAATAGAGACTGGAACAGCTTTTAAATTTTTAGCTTTAAGCCACGTTTTTATAGCTTTAATCATCTCCCCAAGATTTAAAGCAAGAGTAGGTTCTCCAGAGCCAGCAAAGGTAATCACATCCAGCTTCGTGAAATCAACTTTCTCCACCTGATCGCCCTGATAAGCTTTCTCTAAATCTTCAATAATAAGCTCAGTCTTAACGTAAATCTTGCGTTCACGAGTTACATTCTGGATATGCCCAAGCTGGCAGTAAGAGCAGTTAAAGCTGCAAGTGCTGATAGCACCAATGGGATCTATGCCTAGTGAAGTGCCGCTACGCCACGAAGTTACAGGTCCGTAGACGTAAGAGATTCTGTTTTGGGGTTTATTCTCGGATTCGTTAATCGCCATAATTTTAAAATGGCTCCACTTTAGTTTATTTTCACGGTGAAGAGTCAATCTAGTAAAGAGATTTTAATTATAATATGGCTTAATTATTTTTCCTGTTAAATCTTTAGCCTAGAATTAAGCGTCAAGATTTAAAAATACATTGCCGAGCATGAACGCAGAAATTGGAGTTTC
>RFQS01000062.1 GCA_009924885.1 Pseudomonadota bacterium
CCAGTTGTTTTGTCTCAATATATTCATTAATAATCTCAATAACAGTATTTGCAAGATTATACGATGCACCTCCTACCTTTATTTTGAGAAGATGCTCATTTACCCAGTACCTATTAGTCTCGTGGCTGCGCAGAATAAGCGTGAGTTCGGAGGAAGGGAAGTATTTTTGAAATTCTGAATTTACTCTATTGTTTAAAGCATGATTTTGTAGCTTATCCCCAAACGGAAGCTCTCTTTGCCTGGTAAATAAACTTACAAAAGTAGCTCCTTCATAGTTTTCATAGCCGTTTTGTCTGTCATAACCTCTATTGATGTAATCTTCAATGACGACATATACTGCGTATAGACTAGCAAAGCTAGAACGAGCTTTCGAGCCTTTATTCGCAGACTTAGTTTTAAAGTTGATATATTGAATTAACTGGCTGTTATTAAAAATATCTTCAGCATCTTTTCCAAATTTTTTTTCTAAAATTGACTTTATGTTATTTGTGAATGTATGTTCCATCTAGCGTAAATAGTGTTTGTTGCCCATTGCTTATTGTATTCTTCACCTCGAAGCTACGTAGCTCCTTTTCTAGCTTTTCCCCTTTATACTCTTTAGCAAGTTGCAGACGCCTTAGTCCGATTTTTACGTAATCCTCTTGCAGCTCAACCCCAATAGAACTTCTGTTTAATTCCTTTGCAACAAAGGAAGTAGTAAAAGTTCCTGAAAACGGGTCTAATATCAGATCGCCTTGATTGGAGCTTGCTTTAATAATTCTTTCAAGCAGCGCAACTGGTTTTTGTGTTGGATGATTCTCATACTCACTCATCCTATACCTAACTCTTGGAAAATCCCAGACATTGCCTGGTACTTTCTCCGAATTATAAACAGTTGGGGTAGCTTTACGATAATCAATGAGTTTACGCTTTGCGCCTGTTTTAGCTTCTACTAAAATATCACTTGAGTTGAATGTGTAATTTTTTTTGTCTTTAACACAAAACAAAATAGGCTCATACATTGACCCAAAGTAATTTTTAGCTTGAACTCCTGAGCTATCGTATGACCATACTAACCGTGACAATATTTCTAATTTCCCACGAAGGAAAATATCAAAATAAGGCATAAACTGGGTGGCAGTCATTACATAAAAACTGCCGTTGGTTTTTAGCTTATTGACGCACAGCAAGAGCCATTCGTAACACCAGTTTAAATAAGCCTCGTCAGATTCCCATCTTTCCACGTGTCCGTTAAAGTTTTTTCCAATGTTATAGGGTGGGTCTGCAAATATAAGTTCTACTGAGTTATCTGGCAGCGACCGAAGGGCCTCTAAAGCGTCCCCATGAATAACTTTATGTTTATCTGTCCCAGTTATATGCAATTCTTAATACCAGTGCTAGTTTACTTATTCTAAGCCAATGGGCGTAAACCTTCCGATATTCCTATTATACAATGTCTTACATGAGTAACTTTCATAAACTACTTAAAAAAGCTTCTCAACCACCCCAAAAACAAAGGACTCTCAAACTTCCTCTGATTGTAGCGATAAGCAAACTCATCAACGTAAGTCTGCAAATACTTAGGTGAAACTGCGTTGTAAGTGCTATTAACACTGCGTTTTAACTGAGACCAGAAACCTTCAATAGTATTAGTGTGCTTAATGCCTTCTACATACTGCTTAGAGCCATGATTAACAGTTCTATGTTCATAGTCATAACGACAGAGCCTTTTTTAACATTGTCTTTGATTAAAGGCATTACAGGAGAAGACTTAACATTTTCAGTAACTACAGCTCTTACAGAGCCTTCTCTTTCTACTAATCCCACCACTGGAGTCTTTTTATCTGAGCCTCTTCCTCTTTTACCCTTAGCTCTGCCACCGATATAAGTCTCATCAACTTCTACAGTGCCATTAAAAGGCTCTGTATTCTCACTAAATAATGATCTGATTTGTTTAGCTATTCTCCAAGCACACTTATAAGTTACGCCTAGCTGTCTTTGTAGCTCTTTAGCCGATACCCCATTTTTAGAGTTAGAAAATAAAAAGATAGCAAAGAACCATTTATAAAGATCACTGCTTGAATTTTCAAAGATAGTATCTTTCTTTGGGCTTGTTTGATGTTTACCACAAGAGCAAACGAAATGAGAAGTATTAGCTTGTCTATGATAGTTACCTGCTTTACCGTAGCTCGGACATACTGCATTACTGAATCTTTGGTTAAATAAATATTGTAAACAAGAATCGTTATCTGGAAATTCTCTATTGAAATCTTGAATCGTATATCTCATAGAGACTTATTACGCTATATTCCAAGGGATACTTACCTTGAAAAATATAAAACAACAAAAGCAGGCTTGAGGCAAAACAAAGTTTTGCCTCAAGCTCCCCTCCTAACCCCAGCGAAGCAAAATCAGGTAAATCTCATGTGACTAACACATTCGAGTGAATGAAGCTTGGGGACCCGCTCTGCAAGAGTGGGGCGGAATGAACCGAATGTGTTAGTCACATGACTACAATTACTTGATCTTGATGAGCTTGGCAAAATTCGGATCAAGCAACTTCTTCTGCCCCTCTGCAAATTCAATATTATAAAGAACTTTTTCTGCTGAACCTAATACCTGAGTGACTTTCCCCTCGCCAAATTTAGCATGCTTAACTGTATCACCAACTTCAAACTCTATTTTAAAGTTAGCAGCTACCTTGCGTGCTTCTTGCCTTGCTGCCATGCCCCTGCCTTCATCGTAATAATTAGAGACGGAGCTGCTTGCTTGGCTATAACGAGAGCCATTGCCAAAACCCGAATTGCTATTAGAGGTACTTCCGCCAAAATTACTATTGGTAAAACCTGGGCGTTTAATGGTAGTCGGATTCTTATTCGCTGCAAAACCACTAGGGCTGAAATTATCATCAGTAAAGCTTTCTCTTTCAAAGCCTTTATTGAGATTTTTATTACCTAAATTAGCAGTACGGCTTGATCCAGAATCATTTGTTTGTGATTCACCATAGTACCCTATCAGAAGCTCTCTTGGTGCTTCACCCAAGAATCTACTCGGCATACAAAAATCTGTCTGTCCGAAAATCCTTCGACGACGTGCGTGGGTCATAAATAGTTTATCTTCGGCTCTAGTCACTCCGACATACATTAATCTTCTTTCTTCTTCAAGCTGGGTTTTGTCTTTAGCATCTAAGCTGCGTTGGTGTGGGAAAATACCTTCTTCCATGCCCGTGAGAAATACTACAGGAAACTCTAGTCCCTTAGCTGCATGTAAGGTCATCATAGTGACAGCACTAGTATTCTGTTTGGAATTATCAATTTCGCTCAATAGTGAAATCTCTGCAAGAAAGGCTGATAGTGAGTTATCTTCTGCGTTTAGTCCATAATCTGTCGCTACTCCAATTAATTCTTGTATGTTTTCCATTCTGGATTCAGACTCCGCATCATTAGAGGTATTCAGCATATCTGAGTAGCCAGTTTTGTGGAAAATATCATCGACTAAGTCACCAAGATCTAGAGATTTTTCAGCTAAACGAAGCTCTTCTATTAGATTCGTAAAATCTTTTATTTTTTTCTTTACGCTATCTGAGAGGCTAGAGATTTCATCTATTTCTAGCAAGGCCCTGTATAGCGTGTAGCCGAATTGATCAGCGTGCTCTTCTATTTTAGTTATAGTCGTAGCACCTATGGATCTGCGTGGCTCATTGATAATACGCTTTAAACTTTGGCTGTCAGCTGGATTGTAAAGAACTTTCATATAGGAGATCATGTCTTTGATTTCTTTTCTGTCGTAAAACCTAAAGCCACCTACTATGACGTACGGAATATTTCTTCTGAGTAGTGCTTCTTCGAGAACTCTTGACTGTACATTAGTTCTGTAAAGTATCGCAAAATCTTTTATGCGATTAGTTCCTGCGGCAACTCGTCTTTGGATTTCTGCACTGATGTACTGCGCTTCCTCTAATTCATCTTGAGCCTCGAATACACTTATTTTTTCACCATCTATTTTAGTCGCTTGAAGATTTTTTTCTATACGCTCTGAGTTATTCTCTATGATTCTGTTTGCGACGGCTAAGATATTTCCAGTAGAACGATAATTCTCTTCTAGTTTAATTAAATCAGCATTGGGATAATCATTCTGAAAGCCAATAATAATCTTGAAATCTGCTCCACGCCAAGAATAGATACTTTGATCGACATCACCTACGACGGTAAGCGACTTATTTCCTGATGTCCAGAGTTTTTCAGGATCATAATGCTGAGGGTCTTTTCTTTCATTTTTTAGACAGCCTTCAGCGAGTAAACGTATCATCTCATATTGAGTGTGATTAGTATCCTGGTATTCATCTACTAATATATGTTTAAAGCGACTATGAAAATATTTACGGCTTTCCTCATCTTGAGAAAGTAAATGCACCGTAAAGAGTAATAAATCATCAAAGTCAAGTGCGTTGTTCTTTGCCATTAAGTCTTCATATTTAGCGTAAATTTGGGCCACGCGTTCCTCTCTAAAATCTACGGCTTGTCCATTAAAATCTTTAGCTGTTCTTTTTTCATTTTTAGCCTCGCTAATGCGGTAGCGTATAGTCTTCGGAACATATATCTTAGGGTCTAAGTCTAGCGATTTAATCGCTTCTTTAACTATATTGATGGTGTCTGTTTCATCGAATATAACGAAATTCTTATTCCAAGTCTTAATAGAGCCATCTGGGGCAGCTATGCGGATTTTTTCTATTTCAGTTCTTAGTAATCTTGCACAGATAGAGTGAAAAGTACCTATCCAAGAATATTTCACATTTTCTTCACCAATAATCTTAGTTAGTCTTTCTTTCATCTCTTTAGCTGCTTTATTAGTGAAAGTAACAGCTAGAATGTTTGCGGGGTGTATCCCTGAAAGTATCATGTGGGCTATTCGATGCGTAAGTACCTTGGTTTTACCGCTACCCGCTCCAGCTAGCACTAATAGGGGTGCTCCGCGTTGTTCGACTGCTAATTTTTGTGCTGGATTTAAACCAGTCAAAATGCTAATCTTTTTATCTGTACTGTGGGTATCTAAATTCACGTATAATAATTGTAAATCATGATGGGTAATTTGATTCTTTCTGAAACTATAGCTTCACATTCACCAATGAATCAGGTCGATTCATTAGTGACATCTGATAATAGTAGTTTTTTGGATAGTCCGTCTGTCCAAGATCTAAGCGAAGAGTTTAAAAATATCCAGGATGCCGCTGGAAAGAAAGTGGCGATGATAGGCAGCCGTGATCTATCTATGAGTCAGATTAAGATTATTGAGATGATAGCCTTTGGCTTAACTGTAGCTGGAAATACTATTATTACTAGTGGTGGCTACTGTGGTACTAACTATGCGACGATTAAAGGTGCTCTTAGAGGTAATGCTGATAGGCTGAAAGTCGTTTTGCCGCAGACTTTACAGCAGCAGATTAAAGAAGTCCAAGATCAGCTAATTGGTGTTAAAAATATTACTGAGCATCCAGAGTGGACACATATGCTTTTAGCTGACGCTAGCCGCCTTTGTAATCAAGAGATAATCTATGAGTGCCAGCAGTTAATCTGCTTTCTTTATCGTGATAGTAATACTCTTAAAGACTCTTTAAAATATGCTCATAGCTTAAATAAAGTGGTTACTACTTTTTATTTGGATTAGTATCCAAGCCTTTCTTGTAAGCTGTCTATGCGCTGAGAGATCCTATCAATCTTATCCTTATTTTTTAACCATTTATCCTGCCTAGGAGCAGAAACTACTGAGACTTTAGGGTCTATATTTATCATTCTCTGAATGCCTGTTGAGAATTCAATTTCACAGAAATCACAGATGTCTTTAATACTATTTACTCGATTAGCTAAAATATCTTCGTAACGAACGTGTAAGTATTTTTCTGAAGCCATTTCACTAAAAGCATTTAAGGCATACTCATTAGCTGAAAGCCACTGGAAGGCACAGACTTCTTCTATGCTTTTACCTGATAAATACTCTTCCCAGTTAGGAGGATTTAAAAATTTCCAGACTTTACCAGAATAACCATTAATATTTAGCCGTGAATTATATTCGTGAAATTCTCTAAATTTAAAATCAAATAATTTACCATCAGAGAGCCAAGCATCAATCAAGGAACTGATATTAGCTCTGCCATCTCTGCTTAGAAAAATATATTTAGCGTCTGGAAATAATTTATTAAGGTATTTTAGGCGAAATACATTAGGTGGTGTCTTATCAATAATTCGATAGTCATTGAGCTTTAATATATTTTCTTTGAAGAATTTATTTAGATGGAGGTAGCTTTTAAATAGTGGCTTTAATTTTTCTCTGAAAAATAAGACACGGGTTAATTCTCCAAAGCTCTCATTATTAAAGGTATTCAGGTGATATAGGTTTTCCAGCTCTTCTTGATCTGTATTTTTAAAGTCTTTTTCATCTAAGTACATAGAGAATATGGGATCACGTTTATCTTTTAGGAATTTCTGCCAAAGATAATGAGATTCACGGTAACTAGACCATAGCTCGGGGCTTTCACTGAGTAATTTAAAAAGCAGTGATGAACCACTACGTGGAGAAGAGATTATGAAAATAGGTCTTTGGATTTTCATTAGATTCATGACTTAGGTGTGAGATTCACTTTTAGAGACTATTGTATGCTGTGTACTGGTCTTTTCTGTACCAAGTTCTTCTATGCTCTAAAGCATCCTTAATTATAGTCTCTATGGAGTTAAATTTAGGCTGAAAGCCTAGAAGTCTTAAGGCTTTTTCTGGACTGGCAACAAGATAAGCTGGGTCGCCGAGGCGGCGGGGCTTTAAGCCATGGTTTATTTTTCGATTTATTAGTTTTTCAGTAATATTTATTATTTCTTTTACAGAGAAGCCTTGACCGTAGCCGAGGTTATAGATTTGATTTATATTCTGAGATCGTGATACACCGTTGCGGTTATTCGTTCCATTTGGCGGTGAAGCTGTATGTTCAGTGAGGTTTTCATTCTGTAAATTAATATAAAGTGCTTCTAGTGCAAGTAAATGAGCTTGAGCTAGATCCTTGACATGAATATAATCCCTAATAGCCGTACCATCTGGTGTTGGATAGTCGTCACCATAGATACTGAAATCTTCTCGTTTGCCTAGTGCGAAGTCTAGTAATAATGGAATTAAATGCGTTTCAGGTTCATGACATTCGCCTAAAACCCCGTCAGCACCAGCTACATTAAAGAAACGAAATATTATGTAATTTAAGGTGGAAGCCTGGACAGCTTTTTCAAATTCAAGTTTAGAAGAGCCGTAGGGGTTAATTGGTGCAAGGACGCTATCTTCGTTTATAGTGCCATTGTTTAATGGATTTATAGAGTCATATTCTTGTGGAATACCATAAACCGCTGCTGTACTAGAGAATATAATGTTTTTAAAATTTAATTTTTCTAAGCAGTCTAGAAATAATTTAGCTTTATGAAAATTATTATCGAAATATTTTTCAGGGTTCTTTATTGATTCTGCCACTTCAATGAAACCAGCGAGATGTATTGCTGAATTGAGCTCCGGATGCGAATCTTTGATTTCTTTTAATAGTGTAGTATCTGCGATATCCCCCTCGTAGAATTTAACTGCTTGGGGAATATTTTCACGAAAGCCTGTAGATAAATTATCTAGGCCAATTACCGAATGGTTTTCTTGAATTAAGGTTTGGCATATTATTGAGCCGATATAACCAGCACAGCCAGTGACTAGAATTTGCACTAGGACTATTCTAGCTTGTATAGTAACTTTATATCATGGGATTGCGGTCATTCGTCCTCCTCAGCCTTGAACTTGTACGCTTGGCAGCAGTCCCGTAATGGGGCCCTTGCTAATCTTCAATTTCTGCGGCAATTCTTAAATTAATGAAAATCAGTTTCGCTATATGTACTTATAATCGCCTGAGCTATTTAAAGTTAGTAACTGAAGATTTTTTAAAGCAATGTGAGGAGCTGAGCCTCAGTTTAGAGACCCTGGAGACCGTGGTAGAGAATGAATTTGCGATTCAGCCTTTAGAAATAGAGTTCCTCTTTATTGATAATAATTCTGATGATGGTACAGAGGAATACTGTAAGTCATTTGTTGATAGTTTTGAAGCTCAGTTTAATTTTTTATCGTCAAATAATTTAAGTCTCAAATCAAAATATTCAGCAGCTTATATTTTTGAAAAAAGACAAGGTCTCTCTCATGCTCGTAATGCTGCGATTGAAAAGTTTACTGGTGAATATCTTGTTTTTTTAGATGATGATATTCGCCTTGCAGATTCGTTTTTATTAAATTTACTAGTGAACCTTCAAAGCCTTTTAGTGACTGATTCTCTAGACCTTAATCTAGCTTCTCCCATTAAGACTGCTTCCTTGCCTTTTATAGCTTCGGTTAGGATTGTTCCAAGCTGGGAGTCAGAAAAGCCAGAATGGCTCAGCTTTAAACCACCTTTCTCTTTAAGTCCTTCAGTTTTTCCTTCACATGATTATGGCTCAGAGACCAGAACATATCCCTTCGTTTTTGAAAATTTAAAAGTAGCTAATCCAATTGGTGCAGTGATGTTAATTTCTCGATCGGTATTTGAAAAAATTGGGATTTTTAATACTGAATTAGGTGTGGGTAGTTCAGCTCTGGGTTTTGGTTTGCATGAAGATACTGAATTTTTCAGAACAGCTTTAAAGGAAGGGGTTCCTCTGTATTATTGGGGTGATACTCAAGTTACTCACCCCGTAACTAAGCAAAGGATGAGTGGAAAGTACATCTGTGATTGGTATTTTAAATCTGGAAAAAGCCTTACTTGGTTAGCTTTCAATCGGGCAGATCTTTTTGAGAATAGGCAAGCTGAGATGATCGGTATGCCAGTCTTGCTGATAAGGAAAATGCCAGAAATTTTAAAACGGTTTTTAAGTGTGAGAATTATGGCGATTCCAGTTTATTTAATTTTAAAGTTAGTATCGTTAATGGGTTTCAGTTTATTGAGTTATTTAAGTTTTAATTTTAGGATTATTATTTATTTTCGAGCTTTGATGATGAAATGTCTCGGGGAAATTAGTGCCTTTAGAGTACTGCATTGATCTCTGTTAGAATTTACTTAAGGTCTATAATCCTAATGAAGCTTTTACCTAAATCAGTCTGCCATTATTTAAATCCATTCTTAGCATTTATTGTTTTAATATTTTCTTTAAATCCAGTCTTGGCGATACCTTCACATCGCTTAGCAAGAGCTCCTTATTTACAGAATGTGATGACTGACGGTTCAGTGTTTATTCATTTTAAGACTAAGACTGCTTGCAAGACAGAAATCCGTTATGGTAAGGGACTTACAGATATAAATCAAAAAGCTGTAGATAAAATTATTCGCACTTCCCATGAAATTAAACTAACGGCTCTTGAGCCTAATCGTCGATACTTTTATCAAATTAGTGAATCAGATTCGCGTGGTGTGATGGTCCCAGCTCATAAAGAATTTTTCAGCTTTATAGCACCATCACCAGTAGACCCAGTGAAGGAGATTAAGGTGTGGATCTTAGGCGATCCGGGTACGGCTATAGCTCAGGATTTTCAGAAATATTTTAAGAAAACTCAGGTTAAAGTCAGAGATTCACTTCTAGAATATGAAAAGACTCTGCCGAATCTTGTTTTCACTTTAGGGGATAATGTTTACCCTTTTGGTTCTGAAGAATATTTCGATAAGGCATTCTTTAATATTTATCAGGATATCTTTTATCAAGTGCCTCTTTATACTTGTTACGGTAATCATGATCAAGGCATAGAGGCTACTGGTAACATTTATGCAGTTTCATGTCCTCGCCCTCAGGGAGTGTATTTCGATCTTTTTAATTTACCGACTAAGGGTGAAGGTGGTGGAAAGCCCTCTGGTACAGAAGCTTATTATTCAGTAGAGTACGGGCCTGCTCATTTTGTGGTTTTAGATACTATTGCACTTGACTGTAATTATAAGCAGATGTTTGATTGGCTAGATAAGGATTTAAAGGCGGTCACTGATGGTAAATGGAAAATCGTGATAAGTCATTATCCTTTAAAATCTCAGTTTTTTGATCAGACCAAGAAAAATTCTAAAATCGCCGAGATCTCTGAATATACCTTTAAGACGAAGATGCTTGAACTTAATGATAAGTTTGATGTGGATTTAATGATAAGTGGTCACATACATACTTACCAGAGAACATTTCCTGTTAAAGACGGGCGAATTCGCTCGCATTTCGCTGCGAAGATCTCTGAAGCGAATACCTCTCGCTATGATAGACATGAGGGGACTATCTATATGCTTGCTGGCACTGCTGGTTCAGCGTGGACTAATAG
>RFQS01000063.1 GCA_009924885.1 Pseudomonadota bacterium
ACTAAAATATGGACTCATATTCCTTTGCATTTAGCTAGGGATATAAATGGCTCTGCGACTAAATTCCAATTTAAGGGAATTATTCCTGAAAAGAATAGGTATTCAAGGCTCGCTGGTGCTATAGATTGGCTTGATGCGACTGGATTGATTATTAAAATACCTATTCTTGAAAAGGCTGATTTGCCATTAAAAGCTTACACTAAGGAAAATTCTTTTAAGTTAATGATTTTTGATGTAGGTATTTTAGGAGCTTTAAGTAAAATTTCTCCTTTAACTATTCTTGACTATGACTACGTTTCTTATAAGGGTTATTACGCTGAGAACTTTGTAGCTATGGAACTTTTAAGCTTTCAAGGAAATGATAAAACTTTATATTCATGGAAGGAGAATCAATCAGAGATTGAGTTTTTAAAAGAAACAGACGGAAAACTCTATCCAATAGAAGTTAAATCTGGTCACATAACTAAATCTAAGAGCTTATATTCTTTTTCTCAGCGTTATAAGAATATTGGTTTTAAAACTATTTTAAGTGCTAGAAACATAAAAATAGATGAATTAAATAATCTTAGAAAATATCCTCTTTATTATGTTTCGTGGGTTTTTAATGTTAATATTTAGCTTATATGAAAAAACTATTATTGTTTGTTGTATTAATATCTCAGTTTAATTCTTATTCTTTTGCTAAGTCTTATGGTGATACTATTCAAGAGAAAAGATATAGAGAGGCTTTAAATGTAGGGTGTGAGGATCAGAAACGTAAGAATCCTGCAACAGCTGTTGTTTTAGGTTTACTACCAGGAGGAGGTTCCTTTTATACTGGTGAAATAGGATTAGGAATAGCTGATTTACTTTTATGGCCGTTTTCACCAATATGGGACATGCCATTAGCAGGGAAAAAAGCTAGAGAGATTAATATGACTGAAACTATACTGATTTGTGAAGAATCAGGAAAAATTAAAAGACATTAATTAATTCAGCTCTAACTTTACCCAGCATAGAATTACATAGAATAATCTCATCAGCTGTTTCCAAGTCATAAATAGAAGTCTTTTTTTCTGAGGCTTTTAGCTCATTGATTAAAATCTTTCTCATAGTACCATTCAGTAAATTACAGTCTATATGAGGCGTTAGCCACTGATTATCTTTTCTGAAAAATATATTAGTAAAAGAACCTTCACAGATTTCATCTTTTTCATTAGTCCAGATCAATTCCTGATTAATGTCAGGCAGTGAGATAGTGTTTTTATTTACATGGTTTATATTAGTATTTAACTCATCACAGCGGGTTTCTAATGATATTAAATTATTTAAGCTGATTTCCTCTCTAGGAAAGAATTTATGCCTCCATTTTTTATCTTCACTGTTAATTTTAAAATTTTTAGCGATAGTAAATTTAATAACATTATTTTCTAAAAACCTGTCATAGAGTGATATTTCGCTTTTAATTTCACCATCTATGTTATATATAAGCTTGAGTTTATAAATATTTTTTTCTTGATTATCGTAATTAAAGCTCCCAGTGAATGTTCTTATATTAGGGTTAGTGATATTCAAGTTTTTAATTTCCTTATCTAATAAAGCACTATTAGAAAAATCTTTACTAAAAAACATTAATGATTTTTCTGAGTTTTCATTAATTTTAAAATTAAGTTCAGTGATGCTATGTAGAAGCCTTTCCGTATGAATGTTTAAGTTGAAAATAGTAATAATATTCTCTTCTGGATTATATTTCAGGCGTATGGTTTCTAGTAGTTGGTTTATTTGCATTTTTGTTTGTTTTTTTGGTGATTAAATCCGACGACATAGCGACGACATAAGCTTAAAAATCCTTTAATAGAGCCATTTTTTTATTAAATAATGTTAATAAAGTAGTTTGTAAGATCCGACGACATAGCGACGACATAGCGACGACATAACTATTATTTAATTGTTCAGAAATATCCATTCACCTCGCTTCAAACTCTTTTTTACTAAGCCCTGTTTTTGCCATTTGGTAAAAAGATTCGTTAATTGCGATATTTCAGCTTTAGTATTAGTTAGTCCTACATGCTCCCTTGCTTGAATATTTGATAGTATTCCATTCATTTTTTTTGATAGAATACGAAATTCGTTTAGATAAGTGAGCTCATCATCTGTACTAAAGGGAATTATGGTTTGATTTTGGAAAAGAGCTATAACCCAGCGTTTTAATAAAGGTTTACTGTTTCTATCACTTAGGTTAGGAATTACAGGGGAGTGAGAATTTTCTATTATTCTTTCTGTGACTCTTATATAATGCTCATCTAGAAAAGAAAGTATTTGATTCCAAGTTTTATTTTTCCACAAAACTATTGCTGTAGCTAACCTCCATTCATCCGAGTTAGAAAAATACTCTTTTAATCTATTTATTAATAGGGTAATCGGTAAATTATTTTCTTCATTATAAAGAGTTATTTTCCATTTTCCAAAGTTTTTAAATTGTTGAAATTCAATTATAGGCTCTCTTTTACCATGTTCTATCATTTGTCTGAAAATTCTATTTTTTCCAGAACCGAGTTCCTCCGTGAGTTTCGACATTCTTAGGGTATTCATTAAAAGTTTGTTCTGAGAATTATGTATTCTTGAAAACCATTTATCTACAAAAGCTTCTGCTTCAAGACTAGAATTGTTAGTTATGCTTATTTTATTTGGGAAAATTTCTACGGTTATGTCTCCATAATCTTTTTGGTAGAAAGAATGTGCGACAGCGTTAGCCAAGCTTTCTCGAAGAGCTTCTATGGGATAAGGCTGCTCTTCTTTAGCTGAGAAAGATTTATCAACTATTTGAACTTGTTTTCTTGTCCAGCTTAGGATTTGATTAATAAACTGATCTTCTAAAAGATTATATAAACCAAATTTTTCTTCTTGATCTAAAATATCTCCATTAATGTCACAGTGTATGATTCTAATTGGAAAATCACCAAAGAGAATCCCAGAAACATTTTTATTATGAATACCGAGATTAGATAAAATATCTAATGAACTGATATTGTTTAGATTTAGTTTTTCTTTAGCATTTTCATTAATTTTTTCGGCAAACCCCATTATTAATGAACTATTTAATTTACCAGTGTATGCCAATTTAGAAAAATCTTGTCCTGGTAATTCTAGACTCAGAGATAAAATCTCACTAGGACTTAGTTCTGGGCTAGAAGTGCCAAGTAATTTATACGCTTTTTCATTCCAATAAACGATTTCATCAATGGGTATAATCTCTATTAATAGAATGTGACTAGAGTCAATAATTTCGCCTGTAATTATTACATTTTTGAAATTAGGTTCTAGATATTCATTGATATGATTTGTTACTTGTGATTCTGTCTTAATAAGTGTTTTATCATCCCATTCAGATAAAGTGCCGTCATCATTAATTCCTAAAATTATCCATCCGCCTTCTTTACGGAAATGGTTAGCAATGGCTGAAATATCTTTGCCGTATTCTTGTCGCCAAGAGGATTTAAGTTCAACATTAGGAATAAGAAATTCTAAAAGTTTTCCAGAGCTAATTTTTTTTATGATTTGTTCTTTAGTTAGTCGTGGCATTTTATTTTTCTGCTTTAAACCCTTTCAAAAAATACTCAAAAGTATAATTAGACTTAATCTCATCATGCGGAATTAATAGATAAGCCCATTCATTATTTTTATTAAAATCATTAACTATATTACAGAAAGCAATTGCACTCTGCTTTTTAGCTTGAACATCGAAATTATCTATTTGATCTGAGCGTTTAATTTCTATTATAAATTTATTAGTATCTGTTTCAACGACAAAATCTGCTTCGTAACGCTGTTCTATGCCATTACTATTTTTATAATAAAGTTCAAACTGCTCTTTATGTGGTCTTAGCCATTTTTTTATACTATCATCATGCTCTAAAATTCTTGCAAAGAGAAGTTCTGGTTTAGATGAAAAAGCGTAATTGAGAAAATAGGATTTTTTAAAACCGTTAAAAGAGATTTTTTTAAAAGTCTCACTAGTAGTGCTTTCTATTGACTCTAGGTAATTTCTGATTTCTTTAGCATTAATCCCATTAGGTTTTTTTAGTTCACTGTGATAAGTTCCATTAAAACTACTTTCTATAGTGCTTTCAGAGGAAATAAGATTATTTTCTATTTGCTCATAAAGTTTTTCAGCGATTTCTTTTTTATAGTAGAGAACTATATTAGTAATATCTTTTTGTTTAGGATATTGTTTTAGTAAGTAATCAAAAAGCTGATCTAAAAGCTTATACAGCGTCTCTGATTGGCTATCATAATCTATTACAGGGTAGTTTATTAAGTGAGAAATTATTTCTCTTTTAAGAATCTTATCATCACAAATCAAATTTACTTTTTCGATTTCTTGTTTATAAATTAGAGTGCTCTCTTCCTCTCTAAGAGCTTGAATTAAGATATTTTGGTCGATTAAGTTAAACCTTAAAAATGGCATAAGATTCAATTCAAAATCTTTAATGGAAAAATCTAAATCTTCTGAAACAGCCTGCCTGATTATTCTAGGGATTTTAATAAAAAATTTTCTGTCCTCGTCCCTGTTGTTATTTACTATGTCTACTGTTTTACTAAATTCTTGAAAATTACTGAATTTTTCTTGAACTAATTTTATAGATTTCTCTTTAGATTCTGCATTTAAACCTAATTCGGAAGCCGTTTTATTTATTAGTTCACCTATTGAAGACTGTTTAGTTTTATAAATATTAGTGTTAAAGAGGCTTTCAGTATCTTTATCTTCCTCTATGACTTCTGAGATGATTTTCAAACAAGTTTTTTCTGCTATATATTCTTCCTTTTCATCGTCAGAGAGTTTATCTGCTTCTTTAGTGTTTAAGAAGTATTTTTCTTCTAAGCGAGATAAATCTAAATCTATTTCTATAAAATTCTTTTTATTAATTAAAGAATCTGGCTTATTAGCTTCCGTGATTAGCTTTTCATAATTATCATGGGCGATTATAGTTAGTCTATCTAAAATAGGTTCATAAGTTCTTTTGCCGAAAGGAAGTCTAAGACCACGTCCGATGGTTTGTTCGGTTAAAGTCTGAGAGACAGACGCTCTTAGGGGTACTATAGTATAAAGGTTATTTACATCCCAGCCCTCACGTAATTTATTTACATGAATTACTATCTCTACCGTGTTTTCAGGTCTTTCTATTTTAGAGAGTTCTTTAAAGAACTCGTCATCAGTAACTTTAGTATGAATTTCTATAGCTCTTTGCTTAAAGTAACCTGTAAAAAATTCATCCGATCTAACATAGTTAAGAATATTATTAGCGTGTTCCGTATCTTTACAAGCTACTAGAATAAAGGGTTTTACTAAGGGCAGTGATTTTTCATAACAGTAAGCCTTTAAGTGCTCTTGAGTCTTTCTATGAATCTGAATAGCATCTTCTAGTTTGATTCTTTCTAGCTCTTCTTCTGATAAATTAGCAGGATCAAAGTTTTTTCTAGTAGCTACCGCTGGTTCTTTTACGAAACCATCTCTAATAGCGTTAGCTAGTGAATATTCATAGATAATGTTTTGGAATCTTTTTTCAGCATTTTTAGATTTAGCCTCGATGATAGGTGTAGCGGTTAATTCTAGTCCTAGAATAGGTTTTAACTCATTAATGACAGCCACGCCTCTATCAGCTCTGTATCTATGAGCCTCATCCATAATAATTACTAAGTTTTCTAAACTTTGAAGAAACTCGAAATAGGATTTACCTAAAACTTCAGAAAGCCTTTTAATACGAGGCTTGCTAGAGTTTTTATCACCCTTAATCTCGGAGTTTAGTTTACCGATATTAAAGATATTTATTAGTACAGTATCTTTTTGCCTATTGCTCAGTTGAGCACTTTTAAATTCATAATCATCACCAGTGATGATTACGGGAGCTTTTACAGCGAAGCTATCTATACCTCTAAAGACATATTTAGGACTAGAGATAGTAGTGAAGTCGGCTTTAAGTTTCTCATAGATAGTGAGGTTCGGAGCTAAAACGAAAAAATTATTTATATTCTTTTCTTTAAAAAGATAACTAATAAAGCCTCCCATAAGTCTGGTCTTACCTACGCCAGTAGCTAAAGAGAAGCAGATATTAATAAAATCACGCTCAAAGTCTTTAAAGATAGGGAATTTAGCTTTAACTTTATTTAAAGCACTCTCTAGGTCTAGATTAGAAAGTATAATTTCTTCCTCTACTAAATCTGCTAATATTTCTAGACTTTTTCTCTGTGGCTCTCTGAGACTTAAACGACTAGATATATAGTTAAGGTTACTCATATACTTTAGGTGAGGCTAGGCTCTTCCTCTGAATTAGTTTCTGTGATTTTTAAGGAGTAGTCTTCTTTCCCGAATTCACATTTTTTAAGTACAGAAGCTGGAATTTTTTTAATGATGATGTTAGAAAAAGCATCTTTACATTTAGCCTCGAAAGCTTTACAGCAGATTAAAAGTGTCTCTCCAGCCCTCATGCTGCTATGAATTTCCTCTAAGAGTTTTAGGCTAATAAGCTTATCAGTAGTATAGATATAGTCATTCTCGGTAGAGAAACCTTGTTTCCAGAAGCTTTCTAGTTTAGGTTTATATGTAAAACCTTGATGTTTAGCCATCGCTTCAGCGAGCATATTTTCATCGTAATCAGCGTTAATTAACCAGTTTTCCTTTTCATCCTGCTGAAGCAAGCTAGGAGCGAGATGATAGTATTTAAAACCACCACCACCAGTCCAGCTCATAGCTTTAGATATGCCTCCCTGATCTGTGCCATCTATCACTTTCTGTAAGCGTGGTACACAGTGAGTATCACAATGCTCACCTAATTCTATACCTATCCATCTTCTACCCATTTTATTTGCTACAGCGGCAGTAGTGCCAGAGCCGAGGAAAGAGTCTAGGATTAGATCACCAGGGTTAGAGGCTAAAGTTAAAATGCGTTCGATGAGTCTTTCTGGTTTAGGGGTAGCAAATACCTCGGTATCGTTAAAGGCTTTTACTTCTCTTTTAGCATCCTGATTATCACCTACTTCATCACGCTGCCATATGGTTTTAGAAACTGATCCAGACTGTACTTCAGAGAGGAATCTTTTTATACGAGGAACTCCTGCTCCGTCTTTTCCAAACCAGATTCGACTATCTTTTATTAATTCTTGTAGTTTTTCTTTATTAACAGACCAGCATCTGCTTTCGGGTGGATTCAGATTTCTACCAGAAGGTGTTTTAATTTCATAGTCAGTAGTTTTAGAATATGTTTTAACAGAGAGATCCCCAGAAGTCCAAGGTCCTCTTGGATCGTTATCTGGATTTTTGTATCTTTTATCCATTTCTTCAGTTCTAGGAAGAAGATTAGGTCTAAATACTTCTTTATTTTTTGCGTAGACAAGAATATGATCATGACTGTCAGAAAGCCATTTGGCATCGTTTTGAGGAGAAAATTTCTTCTCCCAGATTACGTTAGCCACGAAATTAACCCTACCAAAAATCTCATCACATAAGACTTTTAAATAATGAGACTCATCATCATCTATAGAAATCCAGATACTACCGTCCTCACTCAGTAAGTTTCTCAGTATAACCAGCCTATGCTTCATCAAATTAAGCCACAGAGAGTGTTCTAGTCCGTCATCATAATGCTCGAAGGCATTACCAGTGTTATAAGGAGGGTCTATGTATATGCATTTAACTTTACCTGTAAACTCAGCTTCTAAAGCCTTAAGAGCGAGAAGATTATCGCCTTTAATTAGCATATTTTCTGTATCTTTTTCGCCATAAGCTTTTGACTTATCTTCGATTAAAATTCTTGGTTCTAGATTTAGCTCTTCATCTTTTCCTATCCAAGTTAATTCTAGTTTTTGATAACGGCTCATGTTTCTGTAAATTTCTCTTAAGGTATTTCCTTGTTTACTAATAAGTAAATTTTATCAGTTGGGGAAAAACGACCCCTTAAATTTTTTATCAGGATTTGCGAAGCTTTTATCTATGAGGCTTACTAAAGAATCGCTTAAATATCGTGCAGAGGCTCTTAGATATATAGCCTTTGCCTTTATGAGTCCTTTCTCTATGACAGTTTTTTTGATTCTAACGGATTATGATCAGAGCCTATTAAAAATTAAACCACTGTTATTTATTTTTAGCTGTATATTACTAGTAATAGGTCTTATTTTTCTATTGAGAGGAATAGAGATTCTGGAAACGAATTTTGATTTGAAAAAGGATGATTAAAAAATGATAGGCACTCTTACAGATAAAGAAATCACTTTAATATTTGGCATGATTTTCTTCATAGCTAGTTTTTATTACCTTTATCGAAAATTAGATGTAACTCAAGAAGATATAGATAAAAGCAGAAAAAGCTTGAAGGAATGAGATACTGAACTAGCAGTTTCAATGAGTCTTTTAACTTATATCAAAGTCCATTTAATACGAAAGACAGTCTCAAGCGATATTTTAGCTTTTAATTTTTGTTCGGTCATAGAAATTAAATTTTCCTTTTCGATGTCTATTGCGTCTTGTAAATCATAAAGCTTGAAACGTAGATCTTTACGCTTTTTTTCCAAATCTTTTGCTTTGCGTTGTAAATTCAGCTTAGCTTCCAGTGATATTTGTTGAATAGCTTCTTTTTTAGTTTGCTTTATCTCTAGTTCTAATTCTTTGAGTTTAACTTCAATAGAGAGCTTTTTATCATCGGCCCATCTTTCTAGTCTTTCTATTTCTTCATCAAAAACTTGAGCATTTCGTTGTTCATTGTTTGCGATATAGAAATCTTTAGATAGATTTATTGCAAGGCTTAATTTTTCTAGGGAAGAGTTGGGTATTTGATTTAAATCTTCTTCAACATTAGCTTCTAAAGAAAATAAGCGATGTATCTCTTCTTCTGAAAGGCTTTCGCCAGCATTAGTGTGTCCAGCTAGAAGTAAAATCTCTTCATCATCATAAGCATGCATTTTTAGTAATTCCACACTTAGATAACCAGATTTACCAATAAATTTTTTTAGAATGGATATCTTAATCTGTGATTTAGAGTAATTAAATTCTACAGACCCTTCTCTAGAATCGAGTTTTAAAGCTCGATTGATAATCTCTTTAGCCAGTGGGTGTCTAGACCTGTAAATATTGTGATTGGCATTTTCACGTCCGATCATACTATAAGGTCCTAGATTGAGATTTATTTGAGGAAAAGGATTCTCTGTAAGTGTAAACTCCAGAGCTGTGTTATTGAAGACAGCTTTATCGGATAGGTAGTATTTAGTTAAGTCCCAGAGCCATTTATGATATTTAGTTATTAAATTTTCTGTTTTACTTTTACTAATTTTTAGTTTTTCACGTACTTCTTCGTCAAAGTTTTCTAAAAGCTTTTGTTTAGCAGATTTGAAACTTTCATCTATAGATGATTCAAACTCACTTTGTAGCTCATCGAAAGCCTTATTAATTTCTTCAGGATTTCTGCAAGTTTGATAAATATCTGCGATTCTTTTCTCAAAATCAATCCCAGAGCTAATAGCACCGAGTACTTCATCACTAGCACCGAAGATACCCTCAAAAAGTTTGAATTTATTGTTTAATAGTTCGTAAACCCTTTGGTCAGCAGCATTTTTTTTATTTAAAAAATTAATTACCACTACGTCAAACTTTTGTCCATATCGATGACAGCGTCCGATTCTCTGCTCTATTCTCTGAGGATTCCAAGGCAAATCATAGTTGATGACTAGTGAGCAAAATTGTAGGTTTATTCCTTCCGCAGCGGCTTCGGTTGCAATCATAATATCAGCCTCCTCTTTGAAATAATCCACAAGAGCCTGTCTCATGTTAGCTGTTTTTGATTCAGAGACTTTATCTGTTCCTCTATATTTTTCAATCCAATTTTTATAAATCTCTCTGGATTTTTCATCGTTATTAGAGCCATTAAATAAAACAACTTTATTTTGATGGTTACTTGTAGAGAGAATTTTATAAATATAATTCTGTGTTTTGGTTGATTCTGTAAAAATAATTGCTTTAGGACTTGCTTTTAGCTCTTTAGCTTTTTGAAAACCCTGTGATAGAGCGGTTAATAGTTTTTCACCCTTCGAGTTTTTTTCTATACTATTTGCTAATTCATAGAAATTACGTAGAAGTCTAATCTCAGATTGAATTTCTAGTAGCTCAGCTTCATTATAGAATTTCGTTTCATCTGTTTCTTGATTTTCAGCAGAGCAGTCATCATTCAGCAAAAATTCCTAAAGAAAATCTAAAGGAAGGTAGTGGAGTATTAGCTAGGTTTAGGTATTAAGGAG
>RFQS01000064.1 GCA_009924885.1 Pseudomonadota bacterium
ATTAAGACGAGTGAATATGTTAAATGCCTTTCGCTAAAAGACCTTGAGCTTGAGAATGCTAGCTTCGAATCATTAAATAATTTCCTGAAGAGCTTAAGCTGCACTAGTGAATTATGCATCGTTTTACAAGAACGAAATCTGAATCGAGATAAATCAATAATTAGCCATAAAGTAAATTTTCTTCAAAGCTTTACTAAAGCAGCTCTTAGTAATAGAAGTCACTTAGATTCTCTAAAGTCTCTCTACCACGAGATCTACGATAATAGCTTCATCGCAGACCTGCAAATTATCCTCAAACTATATAGCCCTAATAAAGAAATGCTAGAAAAAAATCTCCTCAAAATATCTACTAGTCAGTCATTACTTAGTTTCAATGAAGCTAAATATTTGCAAAGAGAACTCTATATAGAAAAACTACAAGATCTCCCATTCTTAATAACAGCTAAAGACCTGAATTATTTTAATCCATTTCTAGAAGATAGAACCTGCATGGAGAATGGGGCGTTAATTGGTTACAAGCTAGATGATAGATCCCTCGTGTATTTCACACCTGAAAATACTCAATTCTGCAATAATAAATCTATTAATTTCATAGGTGACTCTGGCTCAGGAAAGTCACTTGCAGTCAAGCTTCTAATTAAAAAAAGCTTAAATCATGAGGACGAGGAAAACGCAGAAATTGGAGTTCGGCAACAGTACTCTAATGCTAAATTTATTATTTTAGATAGTACCTTACTAGGCTGGGAATTTTTTACTGCTTATATGGGTGGGGAAATTTATAATTCCCCAGAGTCCTTTAAGAACTTAGTCTTATTTAAAAAAAATATCAGCTTAGTTAACTTTCATAGTATCGAAAAAAACAAAACCCTGACTAACCTATGCTTAGAAAATATTTTCATGCAAATAGAGAATGCTGTAAGAAAGCTAGATAGCACTATTTATTTAGTGATAGATGAAGCTTGGAAATTAATTTATGAAGAAGAAAACCCTCTTAGTAAAAAGCTTATCAGCAAGCTAGCCCGAACTGGCAGAGCTATGAACTTAGGCTTATGGACTATATCTCAAAAACCTTCAGATTTAACTCGTGATATACACTCCTCTGCTGCAAGTAGTTTCATCTTTCAATGTAAAGAAAATACCGATAAAGCTGAGTTAAACAGCCACTTAAATCTTAATGAGCGAGAACTGAAGCTAATAGAATCTCAAGAGATTAAAGACAGAGGTACAGCACTACTTAAAACCTCTAAATTCTCTGGTTTAATTAAATTTAAAGCAGATCAAGATGAACTAATATTAACGAACTCCAGTGCAGAAGTCGTGAGAGAGAGGCAGTTAATCTTTAATGAGATTAAAGCCGCCAATCTAAAAGATTCTAGCCATGCCAGCTTTTTTGATAATATGTCCATCGCAAGACAAACACTAGAGAAAATGCAGGAGAAAAATATATGGTCTTAAAATATAACTCTTTAAAATATTTGCTTAAAATACTTTACCTGCCTTCAATAGTAAAAATACTGCTAAGTATAATCATCTTTCTCTCTATATCTCTAGTATTAACAATGTGTGAAATTCATAACTGTAATAAGCTTTTAAACAGTAGAAATAGAGTTTTTATTGATAGCAGTGTTTTAAAAAACAAGGATAATTCTAAAAACACTAGAGCCCAAAAAGCTTTATCTATCAATGGAAGCAGTGATTTTAATATAGAAAATTTCACTCAAGCATATCTCTCTAAGCTATTTTCTAAATACACAAACAGACAGGAAGAATACTCCAAGTGGCTAAAAGAGAATACTGAAGAGACTTTCTTCACGGAGTACCTCATACAAGAAATAGAAGCTCGTAGTCAAAGCAAGATCAACAGTGAGTTTCAAATAAATAAAATTTACACTGAGAATATAGATAAAGTCTTAGTAAAAATTATCTGCTTTGGGAAGGAAACTTTCACTGATACAGAAAATTCTTCGCGTAATTTAATCATAGAAATACTTATAAATACTCAGACTCAAAAATTAGAAAAAATCTTATCCATAAAAGAGAATTAAAATGCTGATAATTTTCCTACTTTTATTTTCCCTAATTAGCTCTCCTAGTCATGCTTTCAAGATCGGCGATATTATCAGAATAGCTGACGGGCAAGTAAATAAATATCCTGAAATAGATAATCGCCGCATATATTTTCATACAGGTAGCAGTCCCCTAGCACCCTTAGAAACACCTGATGATTTCATTTTAAGATCTACCGAACTTAGTAAACAGACTATAGAAAGAACTTTTACATTAGGTGCGGCTAATAAAATTATCGGCTTAGCTGATGGGATAATTAACGTGAAATATCAAGTACAAGATGGTGTCAATAACGCTCTTAGAGACACTTTTACTGGTTTTTTTGAATATCAAAGGCGTAAGACTAGTGAAGAGATTTTAAATAGTAATTTACAGGCACATATCGACTGTATAAATTTCCTAAATGAAGATTTAACGAATAGCTCTACTGATACTAATTTAATGATAATTCTAGAAAAAATAATGAGAACACCACTTGCAGAGAGTACTTTCTCATTTTTACAGAAAATTATTCTCGTATTATTAATACTCTCTAATATGTTTAAAATTCTAGACATAGCTTTTTTCAAAAGCAATTCTAAAAGCACTGAAAAAGATACTAATGAATTTAAAAGCCTTTTCAGCAGCTTATTTCTAAGCATAGCCTTGCTGTTAATGCTTGATAAGATCTGGGAATTTATTTTCAGTGGCTTTAGCTTAATAAATAATGGATTTAACAGCCTACTTAATAATGAATCACTAGGCTTCTCTATCTTTCACAACCATGAAACAGTGCTTATTGAGAGCTGGACAGCAATATTAAATAATTATGGCTACTTTCCTGGATTAATACTTGCTTTCATTGACAGTGTTTCACAGTTTATATTTATCATAAGCCTACTGGGCAGCATCATTTTAGTTATTTTTGCTAAAGTATTTTCACCAATATTTCTTCTTAACAATCTAGATAAAAATCCTTTTAGTATTTTCACCTATAGCCTAAAAATTCTTTTAGGAATAAGCATTCTACCATTCGGCTTTAACTTTCTCTACAAGATCCTCTCAGAGTTTAGCTTTAATAATTTAAGTTATTTTATTTATATATGTTTTTCTATACTCAGCTTACTTCTCTTAAGTGTTATTCAGATATTTTTTATATTCAGACTAAAAAAGCAGTAAAATCAAAAAAATGAAAGCTAAAAAACTTAGTAGAGATCAGCTTCACAACTTACTTGCACTCACAAGTTCATATATTCACGACTCTGCAAATCTATTTAGTTTAGCAAATAGCTCATTAAAAGATATTAGTAAAAAGCTCTCTGAAGAAGGAAAAGCTGTTCTTAGCAGCGAAGAGCTTATCGATTTAAATCATTTAATAAGTTTTTTAAAAGGCAGTGAATATCACTTTAGAGAGATTTTTACCGAGATACAGGATTCACAGAATGGCACTCAAGCAGAGTTTCACAATTATTCAAAATCCATTATAGATTTAAAAGACCTAATAGAGCTTGAGTTAATGGAAATCTTCACATTAAGAAGAGTTACAACAGAGGATAATATATACCAAAATAACGCCCTAATATATGGGAACTTCTCTTTAATAGCTAAAGCTGTTTTTAATTTAATTGAGAATGCTCTAAAACACAGTAATGGAGAGGTTAAAATCACACTTGATGACTCTAAAGATTACTGGAAGCTTAAAATATTATCCCTAAAAAATAGCTTCAACCTAGATCTAGAAGAATCATTTAAGAACCTAAGACCTAGGACTTCTGGGCATGGTTTAAAATCTGTGTCCGAGATACTTAAATATAATGATATAGAACTTGATATCAGCTCCCTGATTGACCAAGGAACTGTTATCAGCTTATTTTTCCCTAAATATCACGAACAAAAGAAAGAAGCAGATAAGATCATGTCAAATCCAGTCAATGAAAAGCAATCAATAACAAAAAAAACTACAACGCCTTTCTTAACTAAAATTTGTAGTAATATAAATCTTCAAAATTCACTTATTCTACTTAGTCTAATTACTCTGCTTTTTCTAACAAATGTATTTAAAACTGAACTAGAAATTCAACAGCAGATAAATCAACTAGCGAGATTCAAACTCTCTCAAAAACAAGAAATGCTGCTGAAAAATTTTAAACATATTATAGAGAATGATCCTGATTATTTAGCTAATTATGAATCTCTAAATAAATCCAGAGAAACATTAGTAAGAAAAATTATCCTTAAAGAAAAATTTCTTAAATTCAACAATACCAAGCTAGAAGCATCTCAAATAAAAGCTCTAGAAAAATTTAGCCACAATCTAAATGACCTCTATGAATTAGATTATTTTTTAGCTGACCAATATAAAATACAGGGCGATTTTAAAAATCAATGCCTATATGAACTCAAAGCCTTTTATAAACAGCTTCTGAACTCAGCTGTGCCAAACTTAGAAAGAAGAGTTTTAGAGACTGGGGATTTAGAATTGGGCTTGAGATTATTAATAATCCATAGATCTACTTAGACGAAAACGCAGAAATTGGAGTTTTGGCAACAGTGCCTTAAACTACCCCGGAAAGACTCTCCAGACCAAGCACCTTAATAATCTCATTAGCATCAGCTGGATAAGTCTCATTTTCATCCATATCCACTTCTTTAATCGCAGTAGAAGGATCTTTCAAGCCATTACCAGTGAGTATACAAACCACAGTAGAATTCTCTTTTACTAAGCCTTGCTTAGCAGCTTTCAAAAGACCAGCTACCCCCGTTGCAGAAGAAGGCTCGCATGCTATACCATCCATCTGATGCAAAAGTTTATAAGCATCTAATATCTCACGGTCTGTAACTGAATCTATATGACCATTAGACTCATTTAAAGCATTATTAGCCTGCTCCCAACTCGCTGGATTACCAATACGAATAGCTGTAGCAATAGTTTCTGGCTTATCAAAAACTCGCTTATTTACGATAGGTGAAGCCCCCTCTGCTTGAAAGCCATACATATGAGGTCTTTTCTGATTCTCTGAAACATACTCTTTAAAACCTTTCCAGTAAGCTGTTATATTACCTGCATTACCTACAGGCAAAAAGAGATAATCTGGACTTTCCCCAAGTTCATCCACTAGCTCAAAAGCACCAGTCTTCTGTCCCTCAATACGATAAGGATTTAATGAATTAACAAGTTCAATAGGATAATTTTCAGATAGAGATTTCACTATATTTAAAGCATCATCAAAATTACCTCTGACTTGAATAACTTTAGAACCATAGATCATAGCCTGTGAGAGCTTTCCAAGTGCCACATAACCTGCTGGAATAATTACAAAAGATTCCATTTCATAGCCCATAGACCTTACTCTTGAAGCATAAGCAGCAGCAGCAGCACTAGTATTACCAGTACTTGCGCAGATGATTTTTTTAGCCCCTTTCTCTACAGCCTTAGACACAGCCATAGTCATACCTCTATCTTTAAAAGATCCAGATGGGTTAAGTCCCTCTATTTTACAAAAAACTTTTAGACCTTTTACGCCAGTCAGCTTAGCAATATTCATCGCTTCCGCAAGTGGCGTACGCCCCTCACAGAGACTAACAATCGGTGTAGCATCCGTCACTGGCAAATATTTTTTATATCTATGAATAATCCCTTGGTAATGCATAATTTATGTTATCTGAAATATAAATCTTATCATTAATAAAAAGACTTAATTAGGACTACTCGCAATCTTAAATTTCTGCATTTTCATCTCTTAATTTACTAAATTATATTGAGTATCCCGCTGTACAGCCTTGCGCCCGCAAGCTTCAATAAAATATTCCATTTGCTGAACTGAAGTCCTATATGTCGTATTAGCAGCCGAGACAACATTTTCCTCCATCATATTTCCACCTAAATCATTACAGCCAAAATTTAAAGAAAGCTGCCCGATTTCATGACCTTGCGTCACCCAGCTAGCTTGAAAATTTTTAAAATTATCTAAAAATATCCGAGAAACAGCAAGCGAACGCAAATATTCTTCACCAGATGAATCTTTATTATATTTAGGTAATTTCCCATCACGTTCATAAGCATTCATAATCTTCCCAAGTGGCGTATCCCCACGCTGAAAATTCCAGAGTACAAAGGCGGTAAAACCATTAGTCCTGTCTTGTAAATCACGTAAGGCTTTTAAATGTTCAACTCTGTCTTCATAGGTCTCCACATGACCATACATCATAGTCGCTGATGATTTAAAACCTATACTATGAGCGACTTCCATTATATCCAACCAACGCTGTGAATTAATTTTCTTGGGAGCAATAATTAACCTCACTCTCTCAGTAAGAATTTCAGCACCAGCACCTGGTAGAGAATCCATACCAGCTTCTTTTAAAGCTAAAAGTACTGTCTTAATTTCCTCTAAAATAGGTTCTTTAATATTAGCTATTTTAGTACCATCCCCGTAAGCAGAGACAGAAGTGAAATATTTTTCAGCAATATGATTAATTTCAGAAGGACTAAGAGCATGTAATGTTACAGAAGGAAAATCCCTTTTAATATTAATAAATAGCTCCTGATAATAATCCAAACCTAATTCTGGATTATGTCCTCCCTGCAAGAGAATCTCAGTACCATTTATGGCGACGAGTTCTGCGATCTTTGGTTTTATCTGTGTCTCATAATCTAGAGTATAAGCTGGATTAGATTTATCATCTACGCCAGGGTAAGTATAAAATGCACAAAAGCTACAGCTCGCCGTGCAAACATTACTGTAATTAACATTACGCTGTACTACATAAGTAACGGCTTCGCTATCTGGGTGAAGCCTCTGACGCTTTTCATTAGCTACATAAGCTAAATCTAAAAGATCAGCATTCTCAAAAAGCTCAAGAGCTTCTTCTGAAGTGATTCGCTGACCTTCTAAAGCTTTATTTAATATAGGATTTGATGTTAAAAGCATAAACTAATTACATTTTAGCTAGGTTTCAATATGCAAATGATAAAATTACTTTTATGAATCATAAAGCTAAAAACGTGCTTGGTGGAGAATTAAAGCCATGCTGTTACGAACCAATGACAGGTTACTTCAGAGATGGTTTCTGTCACACAGATAAGAATGATTATGGTAACCATACTGTCTGCGTTATCGTTAGTGATGAATTTTTAACTTACAGTAAAGCTATGGGTAATGATCTCAGCACGCCTTTTCCGCAATATAATTTCCCTGGACTTAAGCAAGGTGACAAATGGTGTCTATGCGCAGCTCGCTGGCAACAGGCTTTTTTAGATGGCTTCGCCCCAGATGTAGTTCTTGAGTCTACTCATGAAAACTGTTTAGAAAATATCATGCTAGAAGATCTAAAATCGCATAGCTATGTCTCATGAAGATATTACACACCTCTGACTGGCATATTGGACGCACTCTTTATGACAGAAAAAGATATGACGAGTTTGAAAAATTTTTCATTTGGTTATTAAACACTCTTGAGTCTGAAAATATAGATGTCTTGTTAATCGCTGGTGATATTTTTGATACAGGAACTCCTAGTAATAAAGCACAGGAGTTATATTATAAATTTCTTTGCAACGTCAATAAAACGAAGTGCCAGCACATAGTCATCATAGGTGGAAACCATGACTCAGCTTCATTTTTGAATGCTCCGCAAAGTATCTTAAAGTCCATAAACGTACACGTAGTCGGAGCTATCTCTAATAATATAGAGGACGAAATTCTTATTTTAGATATTTTAAAAACGCCAAATGCAGATCTAGAGCAAATTACAAAAAATATATCAAGTCCAGAAATTTCAAAATTAATAATATGTGCCGTTCCCTATCTTAGAGATAAGGATATTAGAACAGTAAATGCTGGTGAGAGTCTAGAAGATAAAGCCCAGAATTTAATTCAAGGAATTAAAGAACACTACTCTGCCGTAGCTGAACTAGCTTTAAAAAAACGAGATGAACTTTATCAAGAGTGTATGGATCAAAAACCAGCATATATTCCAATAATCGGCACAGGCCACCTTTTTGCAGCTGGTGGTATCACTGGAGACGGAGTTAGAGATCTTTATGTAGGCTCTCTTGCTTATGTGAATATCGAAGCCTTCCCTAAATGCTTTGACTATGTAGCATTAGGTCACTTACACATAGCTCAATCGCTAGGAGGCACTGAACATATACGCTACAGCGGCTCCCCTATTCCTATGGGTTTTGGGGAGGCTAAACAGATAAAAAAGCTTATCACGATAGATTTTTCAGAAAATAGAGATAAAGACCATGTTCACGAGGAACAGTATGTAATCCCCTCCTCCGTTAAACCCTCTATTAGTGAGGTGAGTATTCCTAATTTTCAAATGCTAGAGAGAATTAGTGGTAACTTAGATCATATAACTCAAAAAATAAAAGAGCTAAAGACAAATCACAGCAATGCATGGCTTGAAATAGAATACACAGGTTTAGAAATAATTCCAGATCTGAAAACCAAACTAGATGAAGCTATCCTAGAATCAAATTTGGAAATCAGAAGAGTGAAAAATAAAAGAATCAGTGAAAGCATTATAAAGTCTAACTTTAGCCAAGAGAATCTTAAAGATCTAAATCCAAATGAGGTTTTCGATAAATGTCTTGAAATAAATAAAGTAGAGGAAGCTGATAAAATCTTACTTAAAGCTAGCTATCAAGAAATTCTAAACTCAATCCTTGAGGAGGACATACGGGTATCTTAATTAATGAAGATCTTAGAATTGCGATTTAAAAATCTTAATTCATTAGTCGGTGAGTGGCTAATAGATTTTAATGCCCCAGAATATATTAGTGATGGGATATTTGCTATCACTGGTGCCACTGGAGTTGGCAAAACCAGTATTTTAGATGCTATCTGTCTTGCATTATATGGGGAGACACCAAGATTAGGAAAAATCACCAAATCCTCAAATGAAATAATGTCTAGGCAAACCGCTGAATGCTTTGCTGAGATTTGCTTTGAAACTAAAGAAGGTCAGTTTCGCTGTATCTGGAGTCAGCATCGATCTCGTAAAAAAGCTGATGGTGACTTGCAAGCACCTAAGCACGAAATATCTAATGCTATTACTGGTCAAATCTTAGAATCTAAAATTAAAGATGTAGACAGCATCATAAGAACCAAAATAGGCATGGACTTTAAACAGTTCACACGCTCCATTTTACTAGCTCAAGGTGGCTTTGCAGCCTTCCTTCATGCAAAGACAACAGAGAGGGCCTCTATCCTAGAGCAGATTACAGGTACAGAACTTTACACGAATATCTCAATGCGCATTCATGAAAGGCGTAGTAGTGAACTAAGAAAATTAGAACTCTTAAAAAGTGAACTATCTAGTATAGAACTTCTAAGTGTAGAAGCCTGTCATGAAAAGGAACTAGCATTAAATAAAAATGAAGAAACAGAAAAAACTTTAAATAAAGAAATTGATGTTTTAGAACAATCTATTGATAGATTAAAAAAAATAGCGACCCTAAAAGAATCATTAACCCAGTCAGAGAAAAGGCTTAGCGAGTATAACGCTGCATTAGAAAAAAATCAAGCAGAAGAACTTAAAAATATTACAGAAAGAATATTCTCAAGAAAAAAAGAATTAGAAGCTAATAAGGAGAAGCTTTTCAAGCTTAATATCAGTCTAATAAATGCAGTAGAATATTTAGAAAAAAATAAGCAAGATGAAATATTAATTTCTGAGTTAAGTGCGATCAAAGACTCTTTCCTGCATTATCAGGAATTATCTAAAACTAAAGAAGAAAAAAATAAATATTTTTCAGAACTAGATCACAAACTAAGTAGTCACAGAATACTTTATGCACAAGCATCTCTGTCCAGGGATGAGAAAAATAAATTAAAAGATAAGCTAGTAGAAGCTTTACCTAAAATCAAAGAAAATCAATTTAAGCTACTAAATATCAAAAAGTCATTATTAGAAACACAAATCAAGAATGAAAAAAATAATTTAGAATCCCTTACAGAAAAGCTTAAAACAGCTGAAGAACAAAAAAATATTTTAAATGATCTAATAGAGAATTTAGAATTAGAAAGAATACTACTAAATAAAATTTCTGATTTAGAAGCAGAGCGACAAAAACTAGAAGAAGAAAAACCTTGTCCTCTCTGTGGTTCCACTAATCATCCTTACACAAAAGGCGAATTACCCCTTT
>RFQS01000065.1 GCA_009924885.1 Pseudomonadota bacterium
TTCTTAAAATATAAACGTGGAATAATCCGAGTTGTTGAATAAATCTAGGAATAAAATAAAAGCATAGGTTTATTTTGTATTTAAGAAAAAATAAACTAAAATATCTAAAGTTGAGTGAGACCTAAAATAAAAATATCTGGAATAACGTCCGCTGAAGATGCGATGGCCGCTTTAGATTTAGGTGCCGATTATATTTCATTTGAAAATGTAAAAACCTCAAAAAGATATTTAGATTTTTCACAGATTACTACGATTACATCTGAAATTCCCCAGAATCATAGAAACAAGTTAGTTTTATCTACAGGCTCTGGCTCTTATGATACTTTAATGCAAGTTTTGAGAAAAGCTGACATTAGTGCAGCACAGCCAAGATACCCTAATGTGACCACTACAGATGTAATTAAAATGCGTAAATCTGGAATTCGTATATTTCAATACGAGTATCTAAGCAGCTCCGCTGATATATTTAATGTTAATTTGAGCAAAGATGCTTATGATTATGCGGTTTTCGATATTAGACCGACTTTCGTTTCAAAGGTAGATAGGTTTACTCGTAATTACAAAGTCGCAAGAATAGTTAGAGATATATTCAATGAAATTAAGTCAAACATACCTTTAGATTTCTATGGCGTTAGTGGTGAGCTAAGCCTAGAAAGTATTTTTACTTTTATTCAAGTTTGCAAACCTAATTTAATTGATCTTTCAATACAACTTGAATCTCAACATTCAGTCTATAAATCTCATGATAGAATGTCACAATTTTTTGGTAAATTGAATACGGTATTTCCAAATGTTAAGAATTAAGATATGTGGTCTAACAAATTTAGCAGATGCTTACATGTCCTTGAAATTAGGAGCCGATTTTTTAGGCTTTAACAACATTAAGCGCTCCAAACGTTTTATAGATATTTTAGACATCAAAGATATAATAGAACGAATGCCAGAAAGCCTTAGAGATAAATGCGTACTTCTTGCTGAAGATGTTGATCTACAAAGCATAATCAAAACAGCTAAATCTCTTAATATCACTTCTATTCAACCTTACATCACAAATCCCACCATCACTGATGCTGATTATATTAAAGCAAGAGAGCGTGGCATGGGAATCTTTAGAGTTATTCATATTGAAAACAAAAGATCTATTAATGATCTATCCATAAATCATAATTCAGCTGACTATTTTATATTAGATACTAAATCCTCAGATCCCAATCAGCTTGGTGGTACTGGAGCTAGTTTCGACTGGTATCTCTATAACTGTGCAAAAAAAGCTCTCCCCGAAAGAAAAATGGTTTTAGCTGGAGGAATTAGCCTTAAGAATATAGACGAAGCTGTGGAGTATACAGAGGCTCGCATGGTAGATTTATCATCTGGCATAGAAGATGCTCCTGGTATTAAATCTCATGACAAGATGCAAGCTTTATTTGCGCATATTAAAGGTGTTTCACAAAACAGTTAAAATAATGCGTCAATCTCTTGCTATATTCTCTGCTCGCCTTTGTATTGATTTACTGAAATTTTTTAAATTAGGTAATGGCAGTAGTCTTCCTGGCAGAGTCGCTTTAAAACTTTTCCCAAAACTGTTATTACAGGCTAATCAAGATATTCTATCTAGGCAAGATGCACTTAAAGTGATGGTTTCAGGCACTAATGGTAAAACGACTAGTGTAGGTCTAATCGACTCCATTTATGAAGTAACTCAGAACAAGAAAAATCTTATCAGTAATAGACTAGGAGCGAATCTCTACTATGGCATTGCTACTGCTTTTTGTAATTTTCGTGGAAATTTCACTGAAGCAGATTTTATTTTAGAAGTAGATGAAGCTGCTTTAAAAACAGTTGTTAGGCATATTAAACCTAATTTTCTTGCCTTTACAAATATATTCAGAGATCAACTAGACCGTTTCGGAGAAATAGATGCTACTAAAAACCTGCTCGAAGAAGCTCTCAGGATAGCTGATTCAGAGACTGATTTTAATTTAATTTTAAATTATGACGATATTAAACTAAGATCTATATCGACTAAAACTAATGATAATATCTATTTTTTCAGACTTATTACTAATGAAGCTTTGAAACTCAATTCCGAGAAAGTCATTGATAAAGATAGCTCTTTCTTTGAAGAAAGCTGCTTAGATAAAGCTTCTTCGAAGATTAAAGCTACTGTAGTAAACGAAGATAAGCTTATAACAGGAAAGCTAAAAATTCTAGAAACTAAATACAGCGTTTTTGATTTAATTTTTAGAGGTGAAAGCATCGAAGTTACTCTAAATTTACCTGGTGTATATAATGTCTATAATGCTTTGCTCGCAGCATCAGTGTTTCTTGCAGCTGGAACCAGCTTAGAAAAAGTCGCTCAAGGTTTAACTCTTTATAGAGGTGCCTTTGGGCGTTCACAGACGATAAATATAAATGGCGTAGAGTCTAATATTTATCTGATTAAAAATCCTAAAGGCTGCTCTGAAGTAATTAATATGCTCAAGAATAATAAAAATTCTTTATACCTAATTATTATTAATGATAATTATGCTGACGGCAGAGATGTATCTTGGTTATGGGATGCTGATTTTGAGGCTTTGGTACAGGAGAATCATAAGGATGACGAAAGTACAGAAAATGAAGCTTGCAAACCGTCCCATCAGTCACGAGTTAACTATGTCTGCTCTGGGAGAAGAGCCTATGATATGGCTTTAAGGCTTAAATACGCTGGAGCGAAAAGCACTGAAATTCATGTAGAAGCGGATATTCAGTCAGCCATTGATTTTGCAAGTCACTACAAAAATTCTTTAAATATATTACCGACTTATACAGCACTTTTAGACTTAGAAAAAAGATTAAGCTTAACTACATCTCCTCTGGAGATATCTCCTCACCTTCATCATTAATTCCTGGCATAACCTTAGAAAAGACTGTGAGAAACATAACGAGAACAAAGCTTAACATCGCAAAACCTAAGACTACACCTTTCCACATGCCTGCAAAAATCATATTTTCATGTTAGCATGGCACTGCTCGCAAACTCTAATTTCTGTGTTGCAGTGCCATCATAAGACTGCTCGCAAACTCCAATTTCAGCGCTAGCTATTTCCCGATACAAAACTGACTAAACATAGTATCTAAAATCTCTTCATTCAGGTCATCTCCAGTGATCTCCCCGAGCCTAGCTATCGCTGCTTTTAAATCTATAGTCCAAAAATCATGAGCGAGATTATCCTGTGCTGCATTAATCGCCTTTTTTAATTCATTAATGCACTGTCTTAAAAGATCTGCCTGCCTAGTATTAATACTAACTGCATTAATATCATGAACCTTTTTCAGTTCAGGGTTTGCTTTGCTGAATATTAGCTCTTTAAGTTTCTTGATATTAATATCCTTACTAGTCGAAATTAAAACATCATGGGCGTGTAGCGGAACTCCAATTTCTGCGTTTTCGTCGTCCTCATGATCCTCATGTACTCGCAGTACACTGCGGTCATTCGTCCTCCTCAGCCTTGAACTTGTTCGTTCGGCTACACGCCGCCCACCATAAGACTGCTCGCGAACTCCAATTTCGGCGTTTTCGCCCGCCTGAAGTAAATCTAATTTAGTACCAATTCTAAGAAGTTTCTCGGGTTTTAAGTTTAATAAAATTTTTGCGCTTTCGTCACCATGAACAGCAGAAGCAGTCTCTGAACTTAAATCCTCTAACCACAGCACTAAATCTGCTTCCTGAATTACTTTTTTACTAAGCCCTATACCTATCTGCTCGACTTTATCTTCACTCTCACGAATACCAGCAGTATCAAGAAATACTACTGTTAAGCCATTTAAATTTATAGATTCTTCGATAACATCTCTTGTCGTTCCAGCTACATCCGTGACTATAGCTCTATCGCTTTCTAGCATTGCATTTAATAAACTAGATTTCCCCGCATTTGGTGCTCCAGCTAAGGCTACCTTAAAACCTTCTCTTAAAATAAGACCAGACTTTTCGCTTTTAAGTATCTCCTGAACTTCATCAATAATTTCATATATTTTTTGACTAAAAACTTCTCTTGAATATTCTGAAACTTCATCAGGGAAATCTATACAGGCGATTAATTCAGCTAAAATTCCTAATAACTCCACCCTTAACTCTTGTATTCGCTTACCTAAATTTCCAGAATAAAGCTTAAGTGCATTAGTACTAGAAAGCTCACCACGAGAGTGAATTAGATCAAGTATGCCTTCTGCTTGGCTAAGGTCGATCTTTTTATTTAAAATCGCTCTTTCGGTAAATTCCCCAGCCTGAGCGAGTCTGGCTCCATTCTCTAGAACTAAGCTTAAAATCTTTTTACTTAGCCAAGTTCCACCATGGCACTGTATTTCGATTACATCTTCACCAGTAAAGCTTTTGGGGGCTTTAAAGCATAGCACCAAAGCTTGATCCACCTTCTTGCACTGCTCGCGAACTCCAATTTCAGCGTTTTCGTCGTCCTCATGATCCTCATGTACCTTAAGTACACTCCGGTCATTCCAATCAATTATCCAAGCTAATTTAAAAGTCCCTGGAATTAAATCTTGTTCTTTGAGATTGGAAATTTTTTGAATAATTATATGGCTATTAGGACCACTAATACGAATCGCTGCCACCGCAGCAATTCCCGTTGGGGTGATTATTGAAGCTATATCGTCCATCTAAATTTCCCTAGATGTACTTATAGCATTTCTGCCTTTTTTCTTAGATAGGTAAAGAGCTTGATCTGCTTTAATTTTCAATTGATTAAAATCATAGGCATCATTTGGGATACCTGCTATACCGATACTACAGGTGAGTGGCTGATTCCAGGCACTATGCCTAGCTTTACTAAGATTACGCCTAATTCTAGTAGCCGCTTGGTAAGCTGATTCCAAGTCGGTATTAGGTAATAAAACTATAAATTCATCACCACCATATCTGCCTACTAAATCTGAAACCCTTCTCTGCACTTCGTTAAGAGGTGTGTGTCTTAAAGTTTTACTTAAAACTTCAGACATAATAATAATCGCTTCATCACCAGCTTCATGCCCAAAATTATCATTAATGGATTTCAAATAATCTAAATCAAGCATCATTAATGAAATCGATTTTTGATTAGCTTTAGCGATTTGAACTTCAGTTAAAGCTACAGTATTGAAATATCTTTTATTATACAAACCAGTATCTGGATCAGTTTTACTCATCTTGTCTATGGTATCGAAGAGTTCAGCATTCTTAATCGCCACTGCAGCTTCAGAACCTACTTGTAAAATGAAATTGATCTCCTCTATTGAGAATTCTCTCTCGCGATCACATTGGTGTACGGTTATAGTTCCTAATAATTTACCCTGAGAAATTAATGGGACAGATAAATAACTTTTCATTTGTAATGAATCGGTGATTTTAAGAAGAGTTTCACCTTCATCTCGAAACTCATTACGCAGAGTTTGAAAATTTAGCACTTCAGTGTTTTTATCTAAATTACTTAGAGTTAAAAGAGAAGATATCCATCTTTTTTCGAAACCGAAAATAATATCAGCACAAGGTACGACACTCTCTACAGTATACTCTTCTTCCGTTTTTATAATTTTATGATTAGCAGCGAGCCTTCTGACAAAGCACCGACTTACTCCTAATATTTCACCTAAACCTCTTGCAATGCTACCAAGCACCACAGATATTTCTAAAGTATTTCTAATATCAATGCTCAATTGATGCAATAAAGCCATTTGTTTTTTAGTTTGCTGCGAATCTTGATAAATAGAAGCTTGTGTTAGTGCTAGAGATAGCTGCTGTGAAATGGATTCTATGAGTTCTATATCTTTATTTTGCCAGTCTTTACTTGAATTAAAACTACTAAGAAGAATAAAACCAATAATATTTTTATTACTGTGATCCATTAAAGCGCAGGCTAAAAAGCTTCCTACAGAATAATCTTGATGAAAAGAATAAATAGCTTTATTGATTCCTTCCTTATTAAAATTTGCATAACACCAAGAAATTTTTTCAAATTTACTGTGATAGATAGTATGCAAACTCGAATGAAGCATAGCTTCCATAGAAGAATTATATTTGCGCTGCGATGACCATATAGCTTGTTTACTCTCTTTAGTTATAGGAGTCTTTTCTAAGAGATAGATACCACAGGAATCAGCTCCCATAATTTGCCCGACTTCTAAAGCTGCTAAATCAATAATTTCTCTAACTATCAGTGAATCTCTAATTCTAGTCGTAATTTGATTTAATAAAAATTCTCTTTGCACTATAGATAGCACTTCAGAATTGAGTTTGTGTTGATTGAGTATAACGGCTATCTGTTCTACGAATAATATTATTAACTCATCTTGAGTATGAGTCCAAGAGGAATATTTATCGATTAAAAAATAACCAAACTTTTCATTACGCAGCTTTGATTCGAAAATTTTTAAAAATTTACTTTTATCCTCTAAGGCATATTTTTCTAAATTAAAAATTTCATCATCACTGAATTCGTCACCTTTATTAATCTCAAAACTCGTTTCTGGAGCGGTCATAATGAAATTAGCTTTTAATATCTTCGGTGAATTTTCTACTCTCTGTAAAAAACAAAATGACTTAATTTGTAGATAATCTTTCAAACTAAGGTAAAGCTTTTCAATAGCGATATCTGGGCGTAAGGATTTTCTAATCTCTGAAGTTAGACGAAAAATAATATTATTTCTCTCTTGTTCTTCTATGTTATTGATAATCAATTTAATAAGTCCAGCAAGCTCACTTATATCTGCTTGAAAATTTTCATCAAGTTTCTCTAAATAAAGGAATCCCCAGTCTTTAATCTCTTGAATTCTGTATTGCTTTAATTCAACGGGGGATATATTAAATTCAGAATTAGAATAATTTTTATTATCTAATTTATTTTCTACATATATCCATTTAGAGTCAAATAAATCACATATCTCATTTAGCAAAGCATTAATTTTATGCTGATAATTACCCGTCTCAAGTAACGAATACTTACTAACTAGGTCAAGAGTATTAAATTTTTTCCTTTCTTTAACCATTGCTTAACCAGATTGGATTACTTAGTATATATATATGCCAAATTTTGGATCACAATACTCTTATGCCCGAAGTAAAGAGACTGTATTTAGAGGTATGGAGGAAGCCCAATATCGTTTAGGCTTGATCGTTAAAAATAACATAAAAAATGCTAATACCATAGGTTTTAAAGGTGTTTTCGCCAATTCAGTTTTACTAGATCCTTATAATGCTGGTAAATTTAGAGACGAATCTCAAGGGGTTAATACTATTACTCCTAATAATCCTCTCAACTTAGCGATTGATGGTGATAACGCTTTCTTTTTAGTAGAGGGTCTAAATGGTCCAGAAAGAACTAGAGATGGAAGATTCATGCTCAACCAAGAAGGTGAAATAGTTAACCACGAAGGTAAAGAGCTAGTTATTTTAGACAGACCTACTAATTTAGAAACCAGAGATCTTATTAAATACTCTGAAGATATTAATATAAATAGATTTGGTGAAATTAGAGTTAAAGGTCAGTATCTTGGCAAAGTAGCTTTAGATTATCACAATAGAATGCCAGGTCAGCAAGCTAAAATCCTGCAAGGTCATTTAGAGCTATCAAATGTCAGCCTTGAAGACAGCATTATGAAAGTAGTTGAATTGAAAAGACATCATGAAACTTTACAGAACATGATGGCAATGAATATGACGGTCGAAAAATCACTAGTAGATACTTATGGAAGAAACGTGTAATTAATGTTTAATATACTTGCTAATGAGACCTATAACACTGTCGGTCATAACATGGAAATGTTAGGTCAAAATGTTCGTAACATGAATATGAGCATGGCACCTGGTTATAAAGCTAAAAAAACTAGCTTCCATGAGTCTATGCAAGGTCTAAGAAAAGTAGAGACCACTGATTTTAAAAGTGGAGTTGCTATCAAAACTGGTAGAGAATTAGACTTCGCTATAGATGGCGCTGGTTTTTTTGAAGTAATTTTACCAGATGGTACTGTAGCATACACTCGTAATGGTGCTTTAAGTTTAAGCGCTGATGGAAGATTACAGACACCTTATGGTTATGAAATTTCTACAACTGCGGCTAAAAGAGATTTATCTAATGCGGAAAGACAGAGCTTCAGCCTAGAACTCAGTTCTAAACCAATTTTCATCCCAGCTGGCGTAGATGTTAAGCTAAATGATAACGGAGAGTTAACTGATCCTAAGGGTGAAGTCATCGGTAAAATTAAGTTAGTTACTTTTACTAATTTAAATGCTCTTAAAGATATCGGTGAAGGACTTTATGTACCGACACGAGAAGCTGGAGATATGAAGAACATAGTGATAGGTAGCATGAGAGGAGAAACTCAGTTAAAGCAAGGCTCTCTAGAGTCTTCTAATGCTGATTCCGTCTATTCTTTATCTCAGATTCTACAGCTAAACACAGCTATTAAGGCTGAAATGAAAATATTTAAAACACTCGATCAAATGCATGGAGAATTAAATCAGACGATTTCGAGAAACTTATAACGATTCTATTTAAATTAAATCAAGGGAAAAAAAGGACAAAACATGAACAATTATTACGGTACAAACTCTAGCTTAGCTGGCAGTATGCTAAATGGGGGCTTTGATAATGCAATGTCTTCACAAATGGGCATGGGAATGCAAGGTGGAGCCTTCTCTAATCTTCTAGGGCAGATCACTGGTGGGATTCAGCGTAACGCAGGTATGGGAATTATGCCTGGACAAGGTACTGGCAATATGACACCGCAACAAGTCGCAGCTCAAATGAGCATGGGTGGTGGTATCACCTCTTTACTACCATTATTAGGAAATAGCTTTTTACCTAAGTTAATGTTTCCTGTAGCAGGTTTAATGACAGTATTTCAAGTAGCTCAATCTGCGATGCAGATGAAAAATGACTTAGACCAGTCTCGCCCACAGCTCGGTCTAGATCCAAGAGATCTTAATTATAATAAAGCTGTTGAAGCTGTGCAGATGGCAAGTGTTGAAGGGCAGCATTTAGGGCCTTTTGCTTAAAAGATTCTTAACTTATTCGCTGGCTACAGTCCCTATTTGGTTTAGACGGCAACTGCCGTAGCTTGTTTAGGACTAAAAAAAGATCGGCAGAAGTCTGAAACTTTAGCTAAAGGTGCTGATACTTTTTTTACTAGATTAGCTAATTCTTTATCTTCTGCACGTGCTAAAGAATAGAGTAGGTTACCAGTCTCTGCGATCATCGCAGCTAAATTACCCCAAGGATTCCTTAAGTCAACTCTTGGGTTAGCACCTTCTTTCGGCTCAAACCATGGCGACATACTGTTCATACCACTTTCAGCACAAAAAACACGTCCAAAGATACGAGTTATCGCATCTTTACTTTTAGCCATACTAAAATCTTCAACAAGACCAACTATAGAGCGAGAAGATCTAACTAACTTATGTACAAAATGGTTTAATTTATCATGCCTTGCAAAAATCAAACCATAAAAATAAGGTAGACCAAATCCTGGTATAGCCAAGGTTGCAGAAAGATTTTGCAGAAAATCTCCTTCTCCCTTAAGAAGATTTTTAAATGAGTTAGTTACTATGGTTGATGTATTCTTCAATATAACTAAAAGATGATCTAAGCGTTTTTGTGAATCAGTCTCATGCTTCTCTATATGAGGATTTGCTTCAAAAAACTCTTTCAAGTATCGCTCGTAAGCATTATAAGTACAGATGCCACCAGTAAAAAAAGGTAAATTAGAAACGTGCCCAGCAAGTATTTTAGACATTGGACTGAGTTCAGCTATACCGCGCCAAAAAGTTTTAGGATCAAGTAAGTTTTTAACTGAATTTACAGCAAGTGGAATAAAACTCATATATTTAGAATAAATATTTGCAGCCCTTAAAGCCTGTTCTTCATGCTGAGCTAATCTCGAATCAGGTTTTATTAATTTAACAACTGACACAGCAGCAGCAACAAGGTGAGACGTTGCACCAGCCCCAGCTAAAGGAAATTTTATTTTATTAATAAAAGCAACTAGTGGATCTATT
>RFQS01000066.1 GCA_009924885.1 Pseudomonadota bacterium
TGGTATTCCTTTTATTTACCTTATGTTTTTATTTACTAAAACTAATAAATATGCAGTTTCCCCAGCTTGGTTTAAATGTTTCTAAAGATTATGAACATTTTATTTCTTCAATATTACTTCTCGTTTATTTAGGACTAGCACCTTCTTTCTATCCATTAATTAGAGGTTTAGAGCATGGTGATTTATTTCTTCTGACTATTATTTTCTCAGTGGCTTTGAATGATATTTTTGCTTTTGTTGGAGGTAAAAATTTCGGCTTAATCCCTCTTAGTAAAACAATTAGCCCAAATAAAAAAATTGAAGGCAGTTTGTTTGGCTTGTTTATGGGTTCACTGTGTTTTGCCTTATGTATATTACTTTGTAAACATCAGCTAGATCCCCGCATTATTAGCGTGATCGGGAGCTTTATGAAGGGATATTTGGGCATCATTCATTTTAAAGAAACCTTTCTTAATTGGGCTTTAGTTTTTATTCTTGGCTTAATTCTTGCGATTATTGCTCAAATGGGTGATTTATTTGAGAGTATGATTAAGCGTAGAGCGAAGGTTAAAGATTCAGGTACTTTACTTCAGGCTCAGGGAGGGATTCTTGACAGAATAGATAGTCATTATTTTGTTATAGGTTTTGCTTATTTGGTGTTTTATTTTTTTATTAGGTAGATATAAAAACCCTGTCATCATTTAAAATTAAATATATAATCAAGACTATTTCAATGAAGCTAACAGATAACGAAATCAGAGATATTATTCACCTTCTTGAACAGGGTCGCCCTCTGCCAGATTCATATCGCTTCATGTTGTTTGAAGATAAGCGTGAAGTAGAATTAGTTTGGAATGGTAAAACTAATGAAGTCTCTAATGTAGTATTGCCTTTTCAAACAATAGAACAAGTAGATGAGCCTCGGGCAGAAGATTCCAGTCGCTCTAAAGATTCCGCTCCTTTATTTAAATGGGCTGGAATGAGCATGGATGGCAGAGGTCGTCAGCTTACAGGTTGGACTAATAAATTAATTTGGGGAGATAATAAATTAGTCTTATCCTCTCTGAAGAATGGTCCTCTGCGTGAGGAAATCGAAAGACATGGTGGTATAAAACTAATTTATATAGATCCTCCTTTTGACGTTGGTGCTGATTTCTCGATGGATATTGAGATTGGTGATGATACTTTTACTAAAGAGCCTACTATTTTAGAAGAGCTTGCATATCGTGATACTTGGGGGCGTGGCTCTGATAGCTTTATATCAATGATTTATGAACGTCTTGTCTTGATGAGAGATTTACTAGCTGAGGATGGCAGTATTTATGTGCATTGTGATTGGAGAGTCAGTGCTTATATAAGATTGGTTCTAGATGAGGTGTTTGGGAAAGAGAGATTTCAAAATGAATTAATATGGTTTTTTATCAAAGGTGCAAGTGGAAATAGTAGATATGGTAGAAAACATCAAACTATTTTTTTATATTCTAAATCTGATACTTATATTTTCAATAGAGATGATATTGGCATAGAATACAGTCCTGAAACCATTGCAAGAGCAAAAAGAGGTGAAGCTCGATACAGTATTGATCCAGAGGCATTGGAGGAGAGAGGTAAAAATCCAGGGGATGTCTGGACGGATATACATCCAGTTCAAGGAAATTCTATACAAAATACTGGCTATTCAACCCAAAAACCAGAAGCATTATTAGAACGAATTATCAAAGCCTCATCTAATGAAGGTGATATAGTCGCTGATTTTTTCTGTGGTTCTGGGACTACTCTTGCTGTGGCAGAGAAATTAGGGCGTAAATGGATAGGTTCTGATCTCGGGAAATTCGCTGTTCATACCACCCGTAAGCGTATGATTGGCGTACAGCGTGAATTAAAAAAGACCGAAAAAAACTGGCGAGCATTTGAAATTCTTAATCTCGGTAAATATGAGCGTCAGTATTATATTGGCGTAAATCTTAATTTGCGTGAAGAAGAGCAGCTGAGACAATTAGAAGAACGTGAAGCCGCTTTTACTAACTTGATTTTACATGCTTATCGTGCTGAGGCTACAACTGGCTTTAAAACATTCTCAGGCAAGAAAGCTGGACGAGTAATAGCAGTAGGACCGATTAATTTACCAGTCACACGCTTATTTGTAGAAGAGATAATAAATGAGTGTCGCCAAAAACACCTTACGAAGGTAGATATACTTGGCTTTGAGTTTGAGATGGGTTTATTTCCCAATATACAAGAGGAAGCTAAAAATAAAGGTATAGATCTTGCGATGAAATATATACCTCGTGATGTGTTTGATAAGCGGGCTATAGAAAAAAATCAAGTAGTTTTTCACGATGTTTCTTTCATCGAACTTAAGCCAATTATTAAAGGAAATAAAGTCTCCATAGAGCTTACAGATTTCTCAGTATTTTATTCACAGGATTCAGTCGATAACATAGCTTCATCTTTAGCTAATGGTAAAAATAAAATTATCGTAGAAAAAGGTCAAATCATCAAAGTAAGTAAAGATAAGGATGGCATAATTAGCCGTGAGGTATTAACTAAGCACTGGACAGATTGGATTGATTATTGGTCAGTAGATTTTGATTTTGAGAATAAAAAAGAATTTATTCGCATTAAGCGAGAACCTAATTCTGATAAGGCATTTAGTCCGTCAGAAAAACCCTTAGTGAAATACGAAGAAGTTTGGACTGGAGATTATGTTTTTGAAAATGAGTGGCAGAGTTTTCGTACTAAAAAAAATCGCAGTCTTGAATTAGTAAGTGTAGTACAAGAATGTACTAAAGGCAGGCGTAAGCTTGCGGTTAAAGTCGTAGATATCTTTGGTAACGATACGATGAAAGTAGTAGAGGTGTCTATATAAAAATTTTAAATAGGGCGAATTCGCCCCAATTAAAACTAGGTGAAGATTAAATGCTATTTCATAAAAAGAAAAAAAGAGAAATAACCATTCAAGAAAATATCGTTTCCATTGCTGATGTTAATGGTGAAGATTATATTAGCCTCTCTGACATGCTTAAGTCTAAAGAGGGGGATTTTTTTGTAAAAGATTGGCTGAGAAACCGTAATACCCTTGAATTTTTAGCAGTATGGGAGCAAATGCATAATCCAGATTTTGATATTAATGGTTTTAGACCACTTGCTGAGAGGTCTGGACTTAACAGTTTTAAATTAAGTGTAAAAGAATGGATTGAGCAAACAAAAGCTAAGGGTATAATCGCAAAACCCGGTCGCTACGGAGGTACATATGCTCACCGTGATATTGCTTTTGAATTTGGTACATGGATTAGTCCTGTTTTTAAGCTATATCTGATTAAAGAATATCAACGCCTTAAGGAAATAGAAAGTAATCAGCATAATATTGAGTGGAGTGTTAAACGTATTATCAGTAAAGCTAATTATCATATACATACAGATGCTGTCCAAGAGTACGTTATACCAAATTCTCATAAATGGAGAAAAGAGTTTGAGTACGCTGAAGAGGCTGATCTTCTGAATATAAGCTTATTTGGCTGTACTGCAAAAGACTGGCGAGAACAGAATCCTAGCCGAGCGAAAAATGGCGAGAATATTAGAGATTCTGCAAGTATAAATGAACTAACAGTACTCTCTAATATGGAGAGTAGAAATGCCCAAATGATTAGAGAAGGTCTTGATAAGCGTACCCGCTTTGAGAAACTACAAGAGAATGCTCGATATGAGCTGAAAGTGCTTAACAAGAAAGATGGTATCCGAGCTTTAAAAAAACTTTCCAACGAAACATATCTTCTTAAAGATTCAAAAGGTGATAATAATGGCACTGCATCCTGATTTCCCGAGTTCACCGCACGTAATTCTAGATCCAAAATATCGCTGGTTCCCAGCAGATGAGGCTTTGCGTGAGAGCAGTTATGAAAAACTTTTACCGCCACTAGTGCATCAACTCAGAATTAAAATAAATGAATGGCGTAATTCTGGATATCAAGGAGCTTCTAAAACTAGCCTTTCACTCCTTAAGTGGTGGTTTGCATCTCAGCATCTCTTGCCTAAGGCTGATGGCTCAGTGGTGGACTTTCAATACTATTTTGCTCAAAGAGAAGCCCTTGAAACCATTATTTATTTGCATGATGTAATCAAAGTTAAAGATCGTTATGATTTACTTCGTTTCGATTCCTCTGGAGCCGTCTCAGCAGGTATGTTTGACGAAGCTTGGAGGCGTTTTGTAATCAAGATGGCGACTGGTAGTGGTAAGACTAAGGTTGTAAGCCTTATTCTGACTTGGTCTTACTATCACAAGTTATATGAAGCTGATTCAGACTTAGCTTCAAATTTTTTAGTAATCACTCCGAACATTATAGTCCTAGACCGCATACGTACAGATTTTGATGGATTGCGTATTTTTTTCAATGATCCTCTTATTCCAGACAATGGTTTTAATGGACATAATTGGCAAGATGATTTTCAATTATCTCTGCATATTCAAGACGAGGTGCATGTAACTCATCCTAGAGGTAATGTTTTTCTAACCAATATTCACCGTTTATATTCTGGAAATGAAGATATCCCTTCAGCAGATGATGATAACACTATGGATTATTTTCTCGGTAAACGCCCTACTGGTGAGACTAATGACTCTAAAGTGGATTTAAGAGATATAGTGCGAGATATAGATGAATTAGTGGTAATTAATGACGAAGCTCATCATATTCATGATTCTAAATTAGCTTGGTTTAAATCAATCGAAGATATTCATCATCGCCTTTTACAAAAAGGAAAATCTTTATCTCTACAAATTGATGTTACTGCGACCCCTAAACACAATAATGGAGCCATTTTCGTTCAAACAGTTTCAGATTATCCCTTAGTTGAAGCGATTTATCAAAATGTTGTAAAACATCCAGTGCTGCCAGATGTAGCTAGTCGTGCGAAACTCCAAGAAAGACAAAGCTCACGATATACAGAGAAGTATGCTGATTACATTAATTTAGGAGTAGAGGAGTGGCGTAAAGCTTATGATGAGCATAAAAAGCTTAATAAAAAAGCCATACTCTTCATCATGACAGATGATACTAAAAACTGTGATGAGGTCGCTGATTATCTAGAAGGACGATTCTCTGATTTTAAAAATTCTGTTTTAGTAATACACACTAATAATAATGGAGATATTTCTGAATCTACTCAAAAAAAGAACATCGAAGACCTAAAATCTTTACGAGAACAATCAAACAAAATTGATAGCTGGGACAGCCCCTATAAAGCGATTGTATCTGTATTAATGCTGAAAGAGGGGTGGGATGTTAAAAATGTCACCACTATAGTTGGTCTTAGAGCCTATGCTGCTAAGAGTAATATACTGCCAGAACAAACACTTGGTAGAGGTTTACGGAAAATGTATCCCGGTAATGAGGTCAGGGAGTACGTTAGCGTAGTTGGTACTGAAGCATTTATGGATTTTGTAGAATCTATTCAAAACGAAGGCATAGAGCTAGAACGGCGAGAGATGGGGGAGGGTACTAAGCCTAAGACTCCTATCATTATTGAGATTGATAATGATAACCAGAAAAAAGATTTAGATAAGCTAGATATTGAAATCCCAGTTTTAACACCAAGGATTTTCCGTGAATATAAAAATCTTTCAGAAATTTCTCTTAGCTCTTTTTCATATAAGAAAATTGAATATCAGTACTATAGTGAAGAAGAAAAGCGCGAGATAGTATTCAGAGATATTACTACCGATGAGATCACACACACTACTGAATTAGATTCCATCAATAATATAAATTATCAAAGCGTCGTAGGATACTACACTCAGACTATTATGCGTGAACTACGCTTAATCTCTGGCTATGATGTCTTATATGGATTGATAAAGGATTTCATTGTGAATTATCTATTTACCATCCAGGTCTTATTAGAGGATTTAAATACACTAAGAAACCTATCTGAGATTGAGGTCTGCCGTACTATTATTGAAGGCTTTAAGCGTGTTATTAATGAATTAACTATTAAAGATAAAGGAGATGCTGAGATAAGGGATTACATCAAGCTCAAGAAAACGCGTCCCTTCGTAGTAAAAGAACAGGGGTATTTAATACCACAGAAAAGTATTTTCAATAAGCTAGTTGGTGACAGTGATTTAGAGCTACGTTTTGCAGCTTTTTTAGATGAATGTGCAGATATTATTTCTTATGCAAAGAATTATTTTGCCGTTAATTTCAAATTAGACTATGTAAACCATAATGGTGAAATGTCAAATTATTACCCTGATTTTTTAGTAAAAAAATCTTTAAATGAAGTCTATATAGTAGAAACAAAGGGGCTAGAGGATTTAGATGTAGCTCCTAAGCTGCAAAGACTTAAGCAATGGTGTGAAGATGTAAATAAATCATCTATGGAAATCAAGTATGACTTTGTATTTGTTGATGAAGAAAATTTTAATAAATATAGACCAAGCTCATTTGAAACTCTTATCAAGTCATTCAATAAATACAAAGAGATTTCATAAAAGGTTTATCTTAGCTTTTTTCCACTTTTTCAGATTTAACTAAGTTTGCAAATTTATTTGATCCTGCAAGCAGCTCATCATAAGTACCACTTTCTAAAATCTCACCATTTTCCATGTAGATGATTTTATTGCAACTCTGAATAGTATCTAATCTGTGAGCAATGATTATTACAGTTCTCTCTTTCATTAGCTCTTGGATAGAGGAATATACGAATTGCTGTGATTTATTATCAAGCGCACTAGTAGGCTCATCTAGAATTACTATAGGAGCTTTACTTAGAAATGCCCTTGCTAAAGAGACTCTTTGCCTTTGTCCGAGTGAGAGCTTTTGACCACGCTCGCCGATATTACTATCTATGCCATCTGGTAATTCATTTATAAATTCACGTAGATAAGCTTTATCGAAGGCTAGGTTGAGTGATTCATCTTTAGCTTCTTTTGAAAGATGTTTTGGTAAAACAATTTCAAGATTTTCTCTTAGTGTTCCAGTAAATAGTAAAGGATCTTGGTTTACTAGAGCTATATAGCGTCTTAGCTGATGTAGACTTAGATCTTTTATGGAATGAGCATCTACTAAGATTTCACCAGCATTAATTTCATAGAATCTCGGTATTAAGCTAACCAATGTGGTTTTCCCACTGCCACTGGGTCCTACTATGGCAAGGCTAGTTTTAGCTGCTATGTAAAGATTTAGATTATTAAATAATCTGGACTGCTCGTAAACTCCAATTTCTGCGTTTTCGCCTGCCTCTACTTTAGATCTAGCTTCATATTCAAAAACCACGTTTTTAAATTCTACTGAGGCTGCAAGAGGTAGAGCTGACAGGCTTTCAGTTCTAGGCTCACTACTATCTTGGGATTGCTCGCAATCTTCTTGAATAGGCTCGTCTAGTACTTTGTAGACTCTTTCTGAAACACCAAGTGCTGACTGTAATATAGTAGATACTCTCCCTAATCGTTTTATCGGATCATAGAGTAAAATACTGGTTACGAAAAATGAAGAGAATTCACCGATGCTAATATCGTGCTGTCCGACTGATCTTAGACCAAAATATAGAATAATGCTGATGCCTAAAGCTGCGACTATATTTGTAATAGGAGAAACTATTGACATGAATAGAAACCAATTGGATTGAAGCTTATAAAGTATTTTAGATTCTTGAACAAATTTACTCTGTCTCCAGTTTTCTAAATTGAAGGCTTTGATAATTCTCTGATTCACTAGCGTTTCGTTGATAAAGCTGCTTATTTGCCCCACATAATCTTGACCACTTTTACTATATTTGCGTATTTTTTTACCGATTTTAATTACAGGTAGGGCGAAGAGCGGTATGGTGATGAGCGTTAGCATGGTTAATTTAAAATTTATAAAAAGTAACCAGCCGAACAAGAAAAGTGCTTTAAAGCCATCATTAAAAAGATTAGTCATAGTTTCAGATAGCCAAGACTGTAAGCTCTGTAAATCACTACTAACGACTGAAACTAAGGAGCCTGAATCATATTTCTCTTGATTCTTTAAAGCCATTTGGTTTAAATGTAGGTGAAATTTATCTCTTAAATCTTGAACTATTCGCAGTCCCCATGAACGAATCGAAAATATATAGCTAAGCTTGAAAATGGCATCTATGGTGAAAACCACTACTATAGCTACTGGTAGCAGGTTGATAAAATCTCCAGGGCTTAAATATAATGCTTTGCTTAATTCAGAAGCTGAAAAAATATGTTTGAAATTTAAAAAGCTGATTTCAAGACCGCTTGGGTAGTGTTTTAATAAATACTCTTCTGCTTGTTTGGGCATTATAGAGAATTTAGTAGAGTTAGAGCCAAGTGCAGAAATCCCATCAATAGAGACTTGAATTAGCCAAGATGGTAATATGTTTGCAATCCCGCTTAGGAACATGAAGCTAAGCGAGAATATAAAAAGATGATCGTAGGGTCTTGCTGTTTCTCTTAGATTTTGGAATATGCTTTTAGATTTGGGTTTCATCGCTTAAATTTAGGTTCTTTGATTGTTAGGAAGCTGTGTGGAATTATCTTCACTGAGATGAAATGGACTGAAATCAGTATGCCTATCATAGTAATCCTCATTCTCACTGCGTTTGAGGAATTTAATTAACTGCTTAGTTCCAGGGTAAGCTATAACTTCCCATATAACTTTTACTAGATAATTCATTATCATTATTCTGAAAATTAAATCTGGCGGAAAATTAGGATCACCCCAAAAAGCAAGCGGGTAGAAGATTAGCGTATCAACCAGTTCACCTGCCACCGTAGAGCCTATAATACGCAAGGCTGTAAATTTGCCTTCGCAGAGTACTTTAAGCTTTGCTACAACATAACTGTTACAAAATTCACCACAAAAGAAAGCAAGCATGCTTGCAATGCTTACTCTAAAGCTCATCGCAAAGATAGCTTCATAGGATGACTGTAAATTCCAGTTAGGGTCTGGTGGTAAGCTTACAAGAATTTTAATTAAAATATTTGAGACTATTAGTGAGATAAAGCCAGTCCAGATTACTTGGCGGCTTTTAGCATAGCCATAGACTTCTGTGAGTAAATCTCCGACTAAATATGATATCGGGAAAAATAATAAACCCGCTGCAAAGCTCACTTTACCTATAAAAGGTAAATCTATTTGAGTGATTTTGATACTGGCAATAAGGTTACTGAGTAGTAAAATTACTACAAAAATCACAGTGATGATATTCAGGAATTTATAATTTCTTATCAAGTCTATTATCATAGCAATTAGGAAATATTAATCATGAAAGCTTTAAATCAAGTATTTTTTTTATGTCTAATCTGTGTATTTCTTGTTTCCTGTGACGAAACTAAGATCCCTGCCAAGGTCTTGAAAGTCAGTGATGGAGATACTTTGAGGGTTGCACTTTGTAAAAAAATAGTTCGAGGAGAATGTCTGCCATATTCACAGATGGAAGCCTTTATGAAACTGGGGTTTCAGCCAAGCATTAAGTATAAAAATGGGGACTATGGAAAATCTCCAAATATTATTAAGCTAAGAATGCTCGGCATGGATGCCCCAGAGACTCAGCAGCAGGACTGGGGTAAAAAAGCGACAGAATTTTTAAAACAAGAACTAAGTGACGATAAATATATTTTTATTGAGACCGATATAGAGCCGAGAGATCGTTATGGCAGGCTATTAGCTTATGTCTATGATTCTCAGGGGATTAGTGTTAATGAAAAGATGCTCAGGGAAGGCTATGCTGAACTTTTAATTCTTGGAGCTAATGATAAATATGCGACTTCTTTTAAGGCTGCGGAGGCTTATGCAAAGCAGCATGAGTTAAATATTTGGTCTAAAGATGGTGGACTGGAGATGAGTCCTTATAAATATAGGAAAAAAACTAAGGGGAAATTTAAATTTGGTGGTCAAAAATAATTTATAATGTCTTTATATGTTTAGTAGGTGTTGTTGAAAATGGTTCTTGAAACGTAATTACTCACCCCATAACAAGTTTAAGAGTTAGGGTTTGATCAAGTATGGATTTAATAGCATTGAAGAGATTAAGTCCTTGTTTTTTTGCAGTC
>RFQS01000067.1 GCA_009924885.1 Pseudomonadota bacterium
ACCTTTGAGGAAAATCTGAGAGAACATGTCTAAATCTATGTTTTTCACGGGGTTGCGTGGATTTACAATTACGACAATCCCATCTTTAGAAATAATATTCTTACTTAAATAAAGCCCAGAATTTTCATCTACCATGCTTCCTAGGTAAGCATCAACCGCATTAGTCTTGAGAAGTTTAAGAGCCTTACTCTGTTCTATCTTTATAAAATTTATGTTTCGGAATCTTTTATCCCGTTGATTAATTTTTATAATTTCTCTGACAAGGGCACTTTGCTCTTCTGAATAAGCTAAATTTATTTTTAATGCTTGACTATTAAAAGTAAAACGACTGCAAGCATTCAATAAAAAGCTACTAAGCAGTAAAACTATTATAAACACTGATTTATAAAATCTATAAAGGAGATGAAATTTCAAAAACTTAACTCCCTATTAATACAGTTCGCCAAGTTCATCTAACTCATCTGGATCTAAACCCACTTCCTCTAATTCTTTTTGCAGTAAAGCTTCTTCATCTATTTCCACGAAGCGCTCTTCCTTAGCAGCTTGAGGAACTTGTCTCATTTGCTGTGGTGCAGGTCTTGCAGCTTGATTTTGAGTAACTGAATGTTTCGGTGAAGACTGAGTGAATCCATCAGAAGAAGAGTTTCCGATTCTATCAGATTTAATTCTAGTATTTTTAATCTTTAAACCAAACTGGTTTCCTAAAACTATTAATTCACCCTTAGCTACTATCTTATTACCAGCAGCGATCAAAATAAGCTCACTGTCTAAAAGAAGCCCAAGAGGAATTACTCCACCATCCTTAAGCTCCATGATTTTTTTCAACGGTAAATTAACTGATTTAAATTGAGCAGTAAGCTCAATATTAAGGTCTGTTAAAAGATCCGTATCATCACTTAGTGAATTATTATTTTGCATACTTGGTACTTCAATATCATCATAATATAAATCTACCCATTCCTCATCATCACGGGAAGGCAAATCAATATTTATATATAGATTTTCAAAATCATTTCTCTCCCACCACATCTTATCAATTGAGCTTCTCTCTAAAAAAATGATGTCATCTTCCTCTAAACTCTTTAGATCAGATAGATTAAGCTTCGTTTTACCTACCACTATATCCATAGGAACTCGAAAATCTAATTCATTAATTAGATGATTAAGATCTACTTGATAGTCAGCTGAATCTAAATATTCTTTAGGCCTTAATCCTGGAGGAACACTTATCGCGAAATTAGCAGTATCACCATTCTCAAATTCAATTATCCAAATTAAAAAGTCATTCGCCCCAGAAGAGTTAGGATCACTAATACGCCACTGGTTTTTCCAGTGCTTTTCTAATTCCAAAAAAAAACTTTCAAAAATTTTCAATTCCAACTCACTTAATTGAGCTAAATTAAAATCTTCTTTTCTAAAACCAAGTGAATATCGAAGTAAATTAAAAACAAGTTTTTTACTCAGCCTGAAATGCCCAGGGGAAGCCGTATAACTATCCCATTCGGAAACTAAGCCTCTCCATTCTTCATCATTTACGTTTTTACTAACGGCGATTAAACGTGATCTCGTCTTAATTCCCCAGAAAGAACTAAGAAGCTTATCTATACCATATTGAGGATAAAACCAAGAACCAGAATCTTCCGCATTAATAAACCTAGATTGACTAAAATCAATCCCAAAGCACTCAGTTATAGATTTGGCTTTATTTGCCAGCAACATAGATTCCTTGGAGATGAAAATCGCTCCTTGTATAGACTTTCCCATAATAAGAGTTTAATATCATAGCGTTATCGGGAAATATATATTTTAAGGAAGCACGGCAGAGGATGACGAAAACGCAGAAATTGGAGTTTGGCAATAGTGCCAAGATTAACTTAGAATGATTTTACATTATTACGAAAGAGGCGAAAGAAAGAATCACACTGTACTTTTCATTCATGGTAGTGCTAGCGATGCTAGTGTATGGCTGAATGAACTCAATTTCATCGCTTCTAGAGGCTTTCACTGCCTAGCTTTTGATTTACGCGGACATGGTGATACACAGAATTTAATACAGCCTTCAGAAAAAGTACGTTTAGATATAGACACACATGTACACGATACTATAGAGACATTAAAACATTTAAACATAACAGGCCCGATCACTATCGTTACTCATAGCTTTGGTGGTTTAGTCGCTATTTATCTTGCAGAGCGTTATCCTGATTTAGTAAACAGGCTAGTTTTAATCTGCCTGCCAGCTAAATTGATTTTACCGATTAAATTTTTTCTTGGAGCACTGCTTGGTAAACCACTGTATTTTATTCAAGCTCATTTGGATTTTTTTAAAAAGACTCCTTTAAGACCTCGCTATAAATCTTCGATAACTACTGATGCTCAGGTACTAAGGGAAATATTTAAGCATGTTAAAAGCTGGAATTCCTTTAAAAAAGTACCTCGCCTAAAGCAGAAAATATTTTTCGCTGCTGGAAGATTCGATTTCGTTTCGCCAGCACACTTAATATACGCTCTTCATGAAAAAACTAAAGATTCAAATTTTGAATTGTTTAAGTGGTCATCACATGCTTTAATGGAGGATGAACCAGTAAAATTTCAAGAGTGGTTATACTTCTGCCTCTCTCAGCGATAAAGGCATTTTACTAGATAGTGCGAAGATTAGACCAAGGATTTACTCTTAGTTATGCTCTTTTTGTAGCTTTATTTTTTGCTGCCCTTTTTTCAGTTCTTTATTATTTCGGTAAGCGTAATAATGAGTTTAGTGTAAAATCACTTTACTCTCTTCAAGCCAAATATCTTGCAGAATCAGCTAACCAAAGGGCTTTAGCAATGCTCAACACTCGCACACTACCAGATTCAGATGTACTTGATGAATCTGGAGATAGTGATGATGAGGATTTCGATGATGAAAATCAAAGTCCTGCAAGCAATGATGAAGAGGAAGACGAAGACGAGGATTTACAGGATTCAATCCTAGAGATTCAGCCACGTTATTTAAACTATTTCGATGATGAATTATTTTTTGTAAACATCCAAGCTGGAGACATAATTAACCAAGACCGCTACAATGAATTGCTTGCCGAGGACAAAGCAGAGAGAGCGAACCTTCCCCAATCAACACCAGGAATAGCTCCTACTCCTAGTATTGAAGAATTATATTTACCGTTACCCGAAGTTAATATTCAGTATCTAGGTATTATAAAAATCCCTAAATACTCTCATTTCAAACCTGGTCTGAAAATTAAAATCGCAGATAAAGTTAAAGTAAATTTCAAACAAAAAAATATTCTTCAAGAATACTTTGGTGGACCAGATCTGGATTTTTCTCTTAAATCTAAACCTATCTTAAGATCCATTAATCCAAATTATGCTTATGCAAGTGAGATAGTGGATATACAGCTAGATGGAGAGAATTTAGATCTTGATTCAGCTAAATTCACCACTCCCGATCTTGAAATAGTGAAAAAAGCTCAGTCAGCTTATTCTTTAACCTTAGCTATTAATGAAAAAGCTAAACCTGGAACCTATAATTTAAATCTCGCTGGTAAAAAAAGTAATTTCTATGTGCTGCCTGAAAAAAGCTCACAGCATGATGCGCCACAGATTTATGACATTTATGCTCAAGGTGAAAATAAGCAGCTAACTCAATTGGTTGAAATTTACGATAACGATAAATTGAGTGCTGTAAAAATTAAAGGCAAGAATCTTAGCCATGATGGTGAAGCACCGATTATTGCTTCAGAAGCCAGTGGCCTTCAATTCGACATTCTAAGCTTTACTGATAATGAAATTCTACTGAATCTTAACGCAAAAAATCTGCCATTAAATAACCCTTTTAGCATTAGTATTTTTAACAAAGGTGGTCAAAGTAACTCCTGGGCAATAAATGTAAAGGCTAAACCTAATAATGAGAATGATCTTGAACCCAATACTGGAATCTTTTCAACTCAATTAACTTTATTACAAGCAAATTCTCTCTCTAACTTACCTTGGGCTTTTGACCCAGATTTTGAAGATGACGAACAGGCTGGAAGACCAGATAACCCTGATAAAAATGCTCAACCTAATGCAGCTGGCAGCCCTGCAGTGAAAAAAACTTTCAATTTAATTAACTCTGATCTAGAAACTGTATGGCTTCTAGAATCTATCGCTACCGTAAATGGCATTACTTATAGGGAATCTGCAATAGTAAGACGTACTGTTCCTCAGGTATCAGCAGCGTTAACCACAAATACAGAGGTGGATTTCAGTTCTAAAGATTTTAAAATTAAAGGTTTAGAATCAGCATCTGCAATCTTGCAAGACTCCATCGTCAAAGGAGATAGCTTCATTGAATTTAGAGATGAATTTAGTTTAAATAACAGGGATGAAGAAGATGATGATAAGACGAAGATTAAACTAGATGGCTCAGCCGTAGTTGAAAGCTTTGACTTGCAGAATGTTACATCTTTTACTGAAACAAGATTATTACAGAATTTCAAAAAATCTTCCTTTGTTTCTATTATCAGCTCTGGCTCTTTTGAGACTCTGACTGATTTTGCATACGTTAAAGAAGTGAATGGTAATGTTATTTCTTTAGAGCCACCTGGTTTTAAACAGCCACATTTTATTCGAGATCGTTTCGTACAGTTCACTCCAGCTGTCATTAGCACTGAAGCTATATCTGAGCAAGATGCTGAATTGCATTTAACACCTAATTATTCCTGGCTAAGTCTTGAGAATATAAACGGCTTTCAGAAGCTCACTAATATTGTGTTTGCAGATTTACCATTTTTAAATTACTTTAAAAGAAATCCTAAAGATCAAAGCCCTGGTGGTTATATTGCAAAGATAACCAGGTTTGCTAAAAAACAATTGGAAGAATACTTTGATCCTAATGAATTTTTTGGTCTAAATATTATTAACGGCAGCAGATCTTTTTCTACTAGTTCTCCCCTAACTGGACAAGGGATATTAATTATTGACACCACTGAAGCTGGGCGTAACCCTCAGGGCGGGAAAGTAAAAATTTCTGGAGATACTAAAAAGGCTATAAGTAAATTTAGAGGTCTGATTTATATTATCGGTGAACTGGAAATTAGTGGCAATTTTGAAATGACTGGGGCCATAATTGTTAAATCACCTAACAATGGTTCTAGCATTCAAATAAATGCTGAAGGCTTTATTGAATATAATTTAAAAGAGATTCAGAAAACTATTTTTGATCTGCCTTTCGTGGTGCAGACTGGTACTAAAAAAGTTATAAAAATTCAGGAGCATAAATTTTAGTGAAGCCAGCTAGAGAAAACGTAAGATCTAATGCTGGAGTAACTCTTGCAGAATTATTAGTCTCATTGCTAATTATTACTATAGTTATCTACGCGATTATAAATTTTTTCTCGCTCAATCTTTTTCAAAGTACAAAGGAATTAAAAAGGTCGAAACTTTATTATAAAGCTATGACTAAAATGGAAGAATTAATCTCTAAAGATTATTCTTCTATCGACTTAGAAAGTTTTTACTCACCACTAAATAGTATTAAATTTATTGAAGACGGTAAATTTTTAGTTAAAGTTCAAATAGAATCTATAGATCCTTTAACTAATCTTCCAGCAGATCCTTACCCGATTAAATTAAGTGAAGATCCTATGCTGAAAAAAATAACAGTTAGTGTCGCGAATTTAGATGATTATGATGAAAAAAGGCTTCCAGCTCAGGTAAATTTAGTAAGATTCATATCCCCTTAAAGATAGTCAAAAATTAAGATATTCTGCTATTATATTGTATATACATTAACTGGAATTATTAGCAAAAGATTTGTCGATAAAGAATCTATTATCTCTTCTTCCTATGCCTACTGCTTATAGCAGTTCTTCTACACACGCACCTGCTACTGATAGCCTAGAAGGATATCCAGCACTTCATGAATCAAGAGGCGCTGGAGAAGCTTTATCACGCCTGGGATCAGCTATGCCTTTTATGGGTCCATTAAAGCAAGGCTTGGGTCTTTTCCTTATTCAGGCATACTCCCCGATTCTTAAGCCATTTGAAATTCTAAATCTTCTGACAAATCATATGTTTTCAAGACTAGCACCTGGTTTAGCAGATAAATCCTATGAACTACTTTATAAAGTGATTCCGACTGGACTTATTTCTAAAGCCGCAGAGAAAATTGGTTTAGGTGGTGGCATTACTAATCAAGTATCAAAATTTCTAATAGGTGGTTTAGCTAAGGCTGGTATTAAAACCAACGGTGAAGATATAAAAACTTTAACGAATGAGCTTGGAAAAAGTCTTAGTGATATTTATAATCCTAAATTTTTAAAACAATTCGATAATTTTTTTACTCGTGCTCTAAAAGAAGGAGAGAGACCATACATGGAAGTGGCTGAAGCATTAATAGAGAAATCTTTAGCTAATGTTGGCGAAACTGTAAGTAAAGCTTTATCTCAAGGAATAAATGCCATCGGAGATGGCACTGCTCAAGCAGCAGTTACAGAGGCTATCAAGGATACCCCTCAGAAAACTACTACTGTTCGAAATGAAGCTTCTGCTGCTCAAAAAGCAATACATGCTCAGAAACAGACAGATAGTAAACAGGTTTTAGAGAAAGGTAAACCAATAACAAGCCAAGCAACTCAAAATCTTGCTACTCAAAAACCAACACAAGGCAAAAAAGCACAGGATCCTAATAATAATCCAGAACCTGGATTATTCTCAAATTTATTAACCAGTGGCAGTAATATTCTTAAAAGCATCACCGGCATATTTTCCCCTAAACCTACTCCAGCTGCCGCATAATAATTTTCAAGATCACCGCACGACGAAAACGCAGAAAATGGAGTTGTGCAGTGGTCTCATCAAGCCGTAGCAGCTTTCTTAATACTCAAATCAGTTACAGTAGCTAATTTCAAATTCTCTACCATATCTTCGGTGATAGTCACTTTCTGTAAGCCTTCTAGTGATGGGGCTTCAAACATTATGTCTTTCATTATCTCTTCGATAATACTTCTCAGAGCCCTAGCACCCATTTTACGCTTCTGAGCTTTCTTCGCGATCTTCTCTATGGCTTCATCTGTGAATTCCAGTTCTATACCATCAAACTCTAATAACTTCTGATACTGCTTAACTAAAGAGTTCCTTGGCTTATTTAAAATGAGTTTTAAAGTCTCAGTATCAGGTGCATCTAAGCTCGCTATAACAGGCACTCTACCTACAAACTCTGGAATAATACCAAAATGTACTAAATCTTCTGGTTCTGTATATTTAAAAGCTTCTGAAAGCCTTTTATTACGCTGATCTTCATCTAAACTCTCAGCACCAAAACCAACAGAAATATTAGATTTCTGTCTTCTTTTTTCTACAATCTGCTCTAATCCTACAAAAGCACCACCACAGATAAATAGAATATTATGAGTGTCAACTTCTATCATCTCAGCATGCGGATGCTTTCTGTTTCCTTGAGCTGGAATACTCGCTTTAGTACCTTCTATAAGCTTCAATAATGCCTGCTGAACCCCTTCTCCAGAGACATCTCTAGTAATAGAAGGATTTTCTGATTTACGAGAAATTTTATCTATCTCATCTATATAAATAATGCCCATCTCTGCTTTAGCTAAGTCATTACCAGCATTTTGGTAAAGCCTCTGCAACATATTTTCAGCATCATCGCCCACGTAACCAGATTCAGTAATAGTCGTCGCATCTGCCATAGCGAAAGGAACTTTTAGAAAATTAGCTAAAGTTTCCACGATGTAAGTTTTACCGCTACCAGTAGGGCCAAGAAGCAGTATATTAGATTTATTTATAGTAATAGAATCATTAGGAGCAGCTCCCTTATTATGATTTATACGTTTATAGTGATTATAAACTGCTACAGATAAGGTCTTCTTCGCTAAATCATTACCGATAACGTATTCATCTAAATATTCTTTAATTTCTTTAGGCTTAGGCAGTTTATGAGGATCTAATCCTATTACCGAAGTATTCTCTAAAACAGTCGCAGCGACAGCAACAGCATCAGATACTTCTATAATACCCTCATCTTTCAGAATCTCAAGACAGAGACTTATACACTCATCGCAGATATAAATACCTGGGCCTGCTATAAGCTTTTTAACTTGGTCCTGACTCTTCCCACAGAAGGAACACTTCAACAATCCATTAGTTTTAGACATTAAGAATTACTCAGAAATTAATTTTCTGGATTAATATTAGCAGGTTTCTTAGCTACTACTCTATCCACTAGACCATACTCCTTAGCATCCTCAGCTGTCATAATATAATCTCTATCAGTATCTTTAGTAACCTTCTCAATATCCTGATTACAATTAGCGGCAAGAATCTCATTCAACATTTTCTTCATTCTTAAGATCTCATCGGCTTGAATTTTAATATCAGAAGCCTGCCCCTGAGCACCACCTAACGGTTGATGAATCAAAACTCTAGAATGAGGCAAAGCCATTCTCTTACCTTTAGTACCAGAGCTTAAAAGAAAAGCACCCATGCTAGCACACTGTCCCATACAGAAAGTCGCTACATCTGGACCTATATGCTGCATAGTATCGTACATAGCGAGTCCAGCTGTAACAGAACCACCTGGGCTATTGATATACATGTAAACATCTTTACTAGAGTCTTCTGAATCTAATAGTAATAACTGTCCAACAAAAATACTTGCGACGATATCATTCACTTCAGAAGTTAAAAATACTATTCTTTCTCTAAGTAATCTGGAAAAAAGATCAAAACTTCTTTCACCTCTTGGTGTGTTTTCTATAACACTTGGCACATAATTAGAGATACTGGAATAAGACATTCCTTGAAGATCTAAAGGGTTAATTAGACCATGTGTATTACAGATACTTCTAATATCTGCTTTAGTTTCACGTTTTATACTTTGATAATCCATAATAAAAAATCTACCACGGAATAGATGTTCTCAGATAAAGATTTAATCAAAAATATTAACTTATACTCGAAACTCAATCGAGTACCGTTCCATACACCGATGCATCTCGGTAGAACAGATTACCCGAATGATCTTTCAGAATTATCTGGGCTTGATAACCTTCAGTACCCGTCTTCTACTTTAAAAAACACAGAGGAATATCTTAGTGAAATCTTCTCAGCGAGAAAATCTTTTCTGTTAACGAATGGAGCTAGTATTGGCTTACAGGCTGCTATTTTAGCTTTAAAACTTTATTATTTACAGAGTAATCTCGCATTAAAACCACTTTTAGTCGCACGTAATATTCATAAGTCTGTGCTAAGTGGAATCATCCTTGCTGGCTTTGATATAGAATGGCTAGAACTTAATTATGATCAGAATCTAGACCTTTATACTGGACTAAAACTCTCAGCAGCAGAATTAAAAGATTTTCTAAACGATCGAGAAGATGCTTATGCAGGTCTGGTTTTAACCAACCCTAGCTACGATGGATTCTATAGCGATTTAAGCTTACTCAAATCACTAACTCTGCCTCTAATCGTCGATGAAGCACATGGTACACATTATTATTTTAGCGATGATTTACCGCAGGGTGCTTTAAAAACAGCTGGGGATATCGTTATTCACTCATTACATAAGACTCTTGGGGCTTTAACTCAATCTGCGGTAGCTCATATCAGCACGCATTCTAAGATCCCAGCATCTTGCTATGAAGCTGCTTTAAGATTATTACAGACCACTAGCCCAAGCTACCTAATTCTAAAGAGCATTTTAGAGTCTGTACAGCATTACGCACAGGAAGCTAAAGGATTATACTTAAAAGTAAAAGCATTCCAGGAAAAGATTTCAGGTAATTATCCTACCGCGAATAATGATGATTACTTTCGCATAATAATTCAAAATGCTAGGGCTGAAGAACTAGAAGCCTTTCTTGAAAAGAGAAATATTTTTATCGAAAAAAAATCAAGCAAATCTATAACTATTTTTCTCAGTCCCTATCATAATGAAAAAGATAAAGTAACAAATACAAAAAAAGCCGCAATATTCTTCTACCACTATAATAGCCGAAATCACCTAAAATGAAATCCTGTCTC
>RFQS01000068.1 GCA_009924885.1 Pseudomonadota bacterium
ATTAAGCCTGCCGCCAAAACTCTGATCAGTATTCTGCAACTGCATTTGAAACGTTTTTATGAATTTCCGCCCGAAGGGTGCGGAATGTGAGATGAATATTAATTCTTCACCGTTTTATCATCTACACCAGTCTCCCTAGCAACATTAGAGAAATTTAAGACCTTACCATTCATTTGTGCAGCGACTTCCAGAAAATAGCGAAATGGATCTAAATTTTTAATAAACTGCTCCGCCCAAATCTCCTCTTTCAAATAGGTGTAGGCGTAGCTTTGTAAAAACCTAGTTTTCTCATCTCTAGACCTAAGATGAAATATTTTTGGCAGTAGACCCCACTCCAGCACTTGTTTTAATGAAAGATTATTAAGTTCAAAAAAACTAAAGGGATGTAAATTATAAACAAAGGCTCTGCCAGCAAGCAAATTAGCCCCTCCATGCTTCAGCTTACGAGCACTAGATCCTGTCAGAATAAATTTTAAAGAAGTAGTCTCTATAAGCAAGTGAACGAGATCTAACAATTTAGGAATTTTTTGTACTTCATCTATAAAAACATGATTTATTGATTTACCAGCAGCATTAATCATCTCAATTAAAAGCCTAGGATTACGGATAAGCCTCTCCTCAAGGACTGGATCAAGTAAATTAAGCAGCATAGTTTTACTATTATTAAAAGTATTATTTATTAAAGTACTTTTACCAGAACCCCTAGGACCAAAAAGAAAAAAACTCTGATTCTTTGGCAGCTTAAGAAAACGCTGAAGCTCAGCATGTTTTTTTTTAGAATTTACAGTAGCTAAATCCTCGGACACGACTCCATAATTGTACGCCATTTTCGGAGTCATGCCTACTTTGACTTAACACCACTCTAGAAAATCATTTGACCTATAGGCTCTCCACCACCCAGTCCGTAACATTTCTCTCTTCCAAGGAAAAATTCACACCAATAATTAGCACTTCTTTTAGATGTACTTTCTGGGTTCCAGCTTTATCGTTAGCCGCCGCCACTTGAATATTCAAATATTTTTCATAATATTTCTTTTCTTTAATCTGCTCTAAAGCCGCCTTAGCAGAGGAATTTACCTTAAGCTCAAAGAGATAAACACTAGTGTCACTCTCTAGAACTAAATCTATACGCCCTAAATTAGTCCTATCCTCAGTATTCACTCTAAATGAACTTACGCGTATCAGCGGTCTCTGATTTTTTAGAATCTGTATAAGTAACCAAAAGATTATCTAGTAATGAGCTTTTCACCTCAAAATTAGGATAGATCAGTGAATATGCCGTAATATTATTCCTGACGGAATAATCTTTAATAGTTAAATAACCAGTATCATAGAGTATCGGGAATAAGGGTAAATTATCTACCTCATAGCTATTAAAACTATTCTGCATAAGCCTAATCTCTGACTCAAATTTCTGTAAATCTGGATCATGAGATTTAATCAGCTCAGTTAAAAAAGTCGGCGTGCCAGTCTCAAACCAGTAATTGGTAAATTTTTTAGCTTCGAAAAGTGACAAGGTTGAAAATGGGTTATAAACCTTAACTTCTGCTTCTGAGAATCTATAACCGTTATACCAGAATTTAATTTTCTCTCGCACTTCCTTTTCCGTTAGTGAATGCTTCTCTGCCACAGCTGTAATATATTCAGGGAAATAAATTTCCAACTCTTCATGCGTTAAACCTAGTAAAGGACTGTATTTCTCCTGCATAGAAATATTGATTAAGTTATTAAGACCAGAGAATATAGAGGTCTTAGCAAACTTACTTACCCCAGTCAGGACGACAAATCTAAGACTAGCCCCCTCTGCTTTCACTATTGAATAAAAGTCATGCAGTATCTCAATGTTTTTCCTTGCCATTGCTGGATTTGAGATGTGCTTTATAATAGCTGAATCATACTCATCGATTAAGACTACTACTTGGCTGCGATACTTTTCTTTGAGCTTTAAAATTAAACTCTTAAACATATAGGCTGGGGTATCTTCTTCTAAATTAATTCCATAATTTTCAGCATTATCTCTAACGGCGTGTTCCAGCCCAATTTTCAAATGCTCGTCAGTATCCTTATCCACAGTAGGCATATCAAATTTAATTACTGGAAATTCTTCCCAAACATACTCTGAATCATAGATCCAGAATCCCTTAAACAGTTCCTTTTTATTCTTAAAAATAGCTTCTAGAGTCGAGACCAGAAGCGACTTCCCAAAACGGCGTGGACGACTCAGAAAATACGCCCCGAAACCAGGTTTTAATAACTCATAAATATATTTAGTTTTATCAACATAGACTGCACCTTCAGTAATCAACTGTTCAAAGGACTGTATGCTTAATGGCAGTTTTTTTGTTCTGAGGGCATATTTTCTAATTATACTCTTTTAAATGCAGGTTCTATCCTAATTAAAAAATCAGAGTACGAACACCAAGACCCTCAAACCTTCTCCACCACCCAGTCCGTAACATTTCTCTCTTCTAAAGAAAAATTCACACCGATAATTAGCACTTCTTTTAGATGTACTTTCTGGGTTCCAGCTTTATCATTAGCCGCCGCCACTTGGATATTCAAATATTTTTCATAATATTTCTTTTCTTTAATTTGCTCTAAAGCCGCCTTGGCAGAGGAATTCACCTTAAGCTCAAAAAGATAAACATTTGTATCACTTTCTAGAAGTAAATCTATACGCCCTAAATTAGTTCTATCTTCTGTATTTACCCTAAAACTAGTTACTCGCATTAATAGATAAAAGATAAGCTGAAAGTACTTTTCGTTCAGCTCTTTTTTGGGAATTAGATCATAGGGTATAGATGCGAAGTAGGATTTAAGCAAGGAGAAGAATTTATCAAGATCATTTGCCAGAATCGCTTTAGAGATTTTAACGATTTCGATATTAGCTTGACTGTAATCTCTTTCACTATAAAGAGGTAATAAATAATCTATGACTGAAGTTCTGACTTCTTCATTCGGCAAAGCCAGTGTATAAATAGGATGACCATTCATCTGCATATAATTAGAAATCGTTAAATATCCAGCATCGAACATTATGGGAATCAATGGTAAAGACTCTACATCATAGGTATCAAGTACACTAAAGGCTACATCGATCTCATCCTCAAAAGTATAAGCTTCGCTTTTATCTCGCTTAATTAAATCAAGAAGAAAAGTTGGTGTCCCAGTGCTAAACCAATGGTTAATAAATTTATGATGCTCAAACAGAGAGAGAGTTGAGTAAGGATTATATACTTTCAGTTTAGCTTCTGAGAATCTATAACCGTTATACCAAAATTTAATTCTCTCTAAGGTGTTTTCTCTGGTCATAGACTGCTTTTTAGCAACAGCTTCAATGTATCCAGGGAAATAATTTTCTAACTCTTCTTGCGTATAACCCAGCATAGTAGAGTATTTTTCATCCATTGAAATATTAATTAAATTATTCAAACCAGAAAAAATAGAAGTTTTAGCAAATTTACTCACCCCAGTCAAGAAAACGAATCTGAGATTAGCTCCTTCCGCTTTCATGATCGCATAGAAATCATGCAATACATCTCGATTCTCCCCAGCCATATCTGGATTAGAAACATGTTTAAGAATGGCAGCGTCATATTCGTCAATTAAAACCACTGCTTGACGATTATATTTCTCATATAATTTTCTAATTAGGTTCTTAAACATAGTTCCAGCTGAGCCATCCTCTAATTCGATCTTATACGAATCAGCATTCTCCTTTACCGCTTGTTTTAAGCTGTAGCTCATTTCTTCAGCAGTATCCTTATCCACAGTAGACATATCAAATTTAATTACTGGAAATTCTTCCCAAACATACTCTGAATCATAGATCCAGAACCCCTTAAACAGTTCCCTTTTATTCTTAAAAATAGCTTCTAGAGTCGATACCAGAAGTGATTTCCCGAAACGGCGTGGACGACTCAGAAAATACGCTCCGAAACCAGGTTTCAGTAATTCATAAATATGCCTAGTTTTATCTACATAAACTGCACCTTCAGTAATCAACTGTTCAAAGGACTGTATACTTAATGGCAGTTTTTTTTGTTCTGAGAACATATTTTCTAATTATACTCTTTAAAAATTAGATGACGAACATCTATCCGTCCATAATAGATCTTCCATCGCTAATATAAAAAATACAGTATTTTTCACATTAACAGGGTAAAATATGTACATGCTAGAAAGGTGTTTTAACTTTAATACTAAAAAATCACAGAGTATTTTCCTTTTTGGTCCTAGAGCTTGTGGCAAAAGTTACTGGTTAGCCCATAATTTAAAAGATGTCACGTATATAGATTTACTGGATACTAGAGTAAGAATGGATCTAGAAGCTGATCCTAGTCGTTTATCTACTTATTTAAATAAAGCCGCTAAAACTTGGGTCATTATTGATGAAATTCAGAAAATACCAGAATTATTAAACATAGTTCACCAACTTATTGGGAAAGAAGGTAGACGCTTTATTCTAACTGGTTCTAGTGCAAGAAAAATTAGAAGAAGTGGAGCTAACCTTCTTGCGGGCAGAGCCTTAAGTTATAGAATGTACCCACTGACAGCCTTTGAGCTTGGAGTAAATTTTAAGATAGAAAAATCCTTATTATATGGAAATCTACCATCTCTATATGATAAACAGGATCTAGATTATGACAAGTATCTCTATACTTACGTGAACACCTATTTGAAAGAAGAGCTTATGTTTGAAGGTCTGACTCGCAATCTAGGAGCTTTTTCTCGCTTCTTAGAAACAGCAAGCTTCTCTCAAGGCAGTACTTTAAACATGAGTGAAGTCGCTCGGGAAGCTGCGATTAAAGTAAATACTGTTATATCCTATTTTGATCTTTTAGAAGATATGTTAATTGCTTACAGAATTCCAGTTTTTACTAAAAGAGCGAAGCGAAGATTAGTATCGCATCCTAAATTTTATTTTTTTGATGCAGGGGTCTATCAGCATCTCAGACCTAAAAGTATTTTAGACAGCCAGAGTGAAATCGCTGGAGCAGCTTTAGAGACGCTTATTCTGCAAGATTTAATTGCTATTAATGATTATAAAGACTTGAAATATAAGATTTATTATTGGCGCACTGTAAGTGGCTCAGAGGTAGATTTTATTTTACTTGGTTCTAAAAAATTATTAGCGATAGAAGTAAAACACTCAAAAAGAGCTACAGGAAAGGATCTTAAAGGTTTAAAAGCATTTAAACAAGACTACCCTGAAGCAGATCTTTTACTTGTATATTTAGGACAAGAGAATCTTAAAATTAATGACGTTCAAGTAATTCCTGCGACAGATTTTTTGCTAAAGCTTCCTGATTATCTGTCTTAGCCTTCCCCGAGCCAGTTCTGCTATTAGAGCTTTTTTATTCAGACATGACTCCGCAATTGCACGCCATTTTCGGAGTCATGTCTACTTTGTAAATCCATTCAGAAGCAAGTCACGTGAAGACACAAGCTCCACTTAAAGTCCGATGCTCTCCACCACCCAGTCCGTAACATTTCTCTCTTCTAAAGAAAAATTCACACCAATAATTAGCACTTCTTTGTGGATATTCAAATATTTTTCATAATATTTCTTTTCTTTAATCTGCTCTAAAGCTGCCTTAGCAGAGGAATTCACCTTAAGCTCAAAAAGATAAACACTTGTGTCACTTTCCAGAACTAGGTCTATACGCCCTAAATTAGTTCTATCCTCAGTATTCACTCGAAATGAGCTTACACGCATTAATAGATAAAATATTAATTGAAAATATTTTTCATCCAGCTTCTTCTTGGGGATTAGATCATAGGGAATGGATGCGAAGTAGGATTTTAAAATGGAAAAGAATTTCTCTAAACTTGAAGTACTGATGGCATCACTGATAGAGAGGATAATACTATCTATTTTCTCCATTGGTGCTTCGCTGAATCCAAGTAATAAGCTATCTAGCATTGCATTCTTCACTTCTAAATTAGGATAGGCAAGAATGTAATCTTGCATCATATTGTTAGTAGAAGAACTCTTAATCGTCAAGTAACCAGTGTCATAGAGTAAAGGAATAATTGGCAGAGACTCTATTTCATAGCTTTCAAATGATCTCTGCAAAACTCTTATGCCATCTTCAAAATCTTTAATTTCTGGTAATTTTTTTTTAATTAAATCAACTAAATAGCTCGGTGTCCCAGTTTCAAACCAGTAATTAGTAAATTTTTTATGTTTAAAAAACAGTAACGATGAAAAAGGATTGTAAACCTTAATCTCAGATTCAGAAAATCTGTAACCATTATACCAGAGCTTAATCTCCTCTAAAGCAGCAGACACAGTCAAAGATTGCGTTTCAGCAAAATCTAATATATATTCCCTGAAATAGCTTTCCAGCTCATCTTGAGTGTAACCCAAGAGTGGAGAGTATTCTGCTAATAGACTAATATTCTCTAAATTATTCAAGCCTGAAAATATTGATGTTTTCACAAACTTACTAATTCCAGTCAAAAAAACAAATCTAAGATTTGCATCCTCCGCTTTCATTATTTTATAAAAATCATGCAAGACTTCTCTATTTCGAGCCGCCATCTCAGGCCTAGTTACATGTTTTATGATCGGATCATCGTATTCATCAATTAAAACTACTACTTTTTCTCCATATTTTTTTACAAGAGCATGAATTAACGACTGGAACATTCTCCCAGGGCTGTCGCTCTCCTCTAAAACTATCTGTTCATTTTTCGCATTATCTTTTACAGCATCTTTAAGTCCTACTATTAACTCTATATCTGTCTTTTGAGCCACCGTAGACATATCAAATTTAATTACGGGAAATTCTTTCCATGCATACTCAGAACTATCTAGCCATAAGCCTTTAAACAGTTCCCTTTTATTCTTAAAAATAGCTTCCAAAGTCGATACCAAAAGCGACTTACCGAAACGGCGTGGACGACTTAAAAAATACGCCCCAAAACCAAGTTTCAGTAATTCATAAATATATTTAGTTTTATCTACATAAACTGCACCTTCGTTAATCAATTTTTCAAAAGATTGTATACCTATTGGCAGTTTTTTCTGTTGGGAAGACATACTTGCTTAATTATACCAACTCCAAATTATCCGAATAATTAGAAGCACTACTCCAAATTATCGTGGTATATTAACCTGTATATTTATCATCATTTGCAATCAAATTAATAGATGGAAACCTTAGATAATTTAAATCGAGCACTAGAATTACCTTTAAAAGGAAAAGACAGCTTTTTTCTCTGGGGTCCAAGACAGACTGGGAAAAGCTCTTTGCTTAAGGCTAGCTATCATAACGTGACTGCTCGCAAACGTACAAGTTCAAGGCTGAGGAGAACGAATGACCGCAGTGTACGGGTAATTTCCAGCAGCATGCGACATTAATGTCATATGCGAGCAAGCGGAAATACAAGCTTGATTTATCAAGCTTACATGAGGATCATGAGGACGACGAAAACGCAGAAATTGAAGATTGCGGGCAGTCACATAACGGTTTATATATTAACTTACTAAATAGTCAAATATACAGTAAATATCTAAATGAGCCATGGTTACTAAGAGAAGAAATTCTACAGAAATTAAAATCCTCTAGCTTAGATAAATCTATCCCCATCATCATTGATGAAGTACAGAGAGTTCCCTTATTACTAGATGAGGTTCACTTAATGATAGAGGAGTATGACTTGAAATTCGCTCTCTGTGGCTCATCTGCAAGAAAAGTAAAACATGGACAAGCCAATTTACTTGGTGGACGAGCTCTTAAATATAAGCTTTATGGTTTAAGCGCAATAGAACTCGGTAAGAAATTTGATCTTCGCAGAATGATAAACCAAGGTTATCTGCCTAAGCACTATCTAAGCTCTGCTAATAAGGCTAAGGATTTATGGAATTCATATATCAGTGACTACTTAAAAGAAGAAATAGCGGCTGAAGCCTTAGTCAGAAATCTTCCAGTATTTAGCGAGTTTTTAAGATCAGCTGCCTTTAGTGACACAGAAGTAATTAATTTCAGTAACATCGCAAGAGACTGCGGGATCTCTTCTAAAACAGTTAAAGAATATTTTCAAATACTTGAAGACACACTCATTGGCAGCCTTTTAGTCGCTTATAGAGAAAATCCGAAACGCAAGGTAATTCTTGCACCTAAGTTCTATTACTGCGATGTAGGTATCGTCAATAATTTATTACGCCGCTCTAATATAGAAATAAAATCAGAATTATTTGGTAAGGCTTCTGTTATAACTCCTATCAAAGAAAGTTCTGGGATCTTAGCTACTGGCGACTTGCAAGCGGAGCTGCTGAAGTGGATTTCATTATAAACGACATGGAATGTGCGATAGAAGCTAAGGCTACAGATAAAATAAAAAAAGATGAGCTAAAAGGCTTAAGGGAATTGATTAAAGATCAGCCTTCTATTAAAAAACGAATCATTGTGAGCCTAGTAGATAGCAGTCGCCTTACTGAAGATGGTATAGAAATTTTAAATTATATGGATTTTATAAAAATGCTGTGGCAGGGAAAGATTTTATAAATTTCCAGAATCTTTGGGATAGCGTTCTTTAAGCTGCACCTTAAGAAATAAACTCCATATAATTATCCTTATGTATAAGCTGATTCACAGCTTCAGGATAATGTTCTAGCCAATATTTCGAAAATTTATATTTAGCCTTACTACTATATTTAACTTCAAATGCTGACAGGCATTGATTTTTTTCCTCGACTAAATCTATCTCCTGTTGGTCATAAGTACGCCAAAAATATCTATTTACGAAAATATCATTATATTCAAGGAATTTCATCCGTTCATAAAATATATAATTCTCCCACAGCTCCCCGACATCATTACGAATACTCAGTGGGTTAAAATTATTTATAAGTGCATTACGAATACCATTATCATGGAAGTAAAATCTTTTCTTTTTACTAAGCTCCTTTCTAGGATTACTACTAAAACTACTAAGTTTATATAAAATAAAATTCTTTTCTAATAGATCTAAATATTTCTCGACCGTATTTTTACTCATAGATACATGAGTTGCTAATTCATCAAAAGCCACCTCTTTCCCCACTTGATAAGCGAGCAACTGAAGTATCTTGTAAATCTTATTCGAGTTTTTAATCCAGTCATAGACTAAGATATCCTTTAAGAGATAAGAATTTACTATTTCTCTTAAATATATTTCTTTTTCATGATTATTAATCGCAGTAACGACCTCTGGATAAGAACCATAAACTAATCTGTTATCGAGATTAGCAGAGCTTTCCAGAGGATTCTCATAAGCATTTAACTCTAACTGTGCGATAGTAAATAATTTAAAAGTCTTCTTCCTTCCCGTGAGCGGCTCACCGAGCTTCTGATCTAAATCAAACAACGAAGAACCTGTCACCAAAACAGTTACATCCTTAATATGATCTATAATAAGTTTTAAATTTAAGCCAATGTTTGGTACCTGCTGTGCTTCATCTATAACCAAGAGCTTATAACCAGCTAAGAGATTTTGAAACTGCGTAATGGACTGCCTACTGAGTAAGTCCTGAGCTTGAATATCATCTCCATTTAAAAATAAATATTTATGCTCATATGCTTCTAAAAATTTCTCTAAGAGACTGGTTTTCCCAGATCTTCTTATGCCTAGAATTACATTTACTTTTCTTGGATCTAGATTTTTTTTTAGTGTTTCTAGCCTTGATCTGATTATAAATTCATACATCATTAAATATCCTACCAAAAATCGTCACTAAGATAACATTTTTAATCTAAAAATCGTCACCTTAATGACATTATTAAATTAAAAATCGTTAAGCTTGTAATATTTTCAAAAAACTTAAAAATATTCATTATCTAAAAATCTAAATTTCCATCCAGCAAAAATTCCTAAAGAAAAAATAAAGATAGTGATTTAACTCTGGCCTTTGTAAGGGTATTGTGCTTAACTAGAGCTGTTGAGAGAAAGTAGTCTT
>RFQS01000069.1 GCA_009924885.1 Pseudomonadota bacterium
GTGCAGAATCCTCAATATTCTCAAAAACTCGATCTGAACAAAACTCATTAAGAATGATCTTGTAAATTCGTGCTATTTTATCATCAGGCATACTCTCAATGCGTTTAATAGTATCAACAATACAATTAAGATTGCACTGGAAAAATTCCCTATTCTTTTTTATACGATGTCTTCTCAATAAAAAGAACAGAATGCGTTCAGCTTGAAGCGAATTTTGAAATTTTCTTTTGTTGATCTTCTGATTTAGTATTAAGATCATTTGCTTTATTATTTTCAGTTATGATTTGTTGATTAATATCTTCTATTAAAGTTTTAAAGTCTTTAGATGAATAAATCATGGCAGCTCCTTTCTCTAGAGCTTCTGTTATAAAATTATGACCATCAAATTTCTCACCGCTTAAAGCTAAATAGTGATCTCCTATTTCTATGTCACGGGTATCAGTAGATATTTTCTTTTGCATAGTATATTTCCAAAATATCATGTTAAAGCCATGATGACCAACTTGATAAAATTTGCACTTTATAGATGAAGCCCAAAATTTAAAAAATTAATAATTTTACTGATTTAAGCATAAATAAAAACTTATCCATTGTAGAATTACTCATGGTACTAGCCCAAGTGGCGGAATAGGTAGACGCAACAGACTTAAAATCTGTTGAACCCTTTGGTTCGTGCCGGTTCAAGTCCGGCCTTGGGTACCACTTTTTATCTTAAAAATGGCTCTGCACGACCTGTAAATAAGGTTAATGTCCACGGTAATATATGTGAAAATCTTCAGTTTGACGAGAGTACCTTTTGCTTATTATGGTTTTATGATTTTTGAAAATGACCTAGGAGATTGCCTGTCAGTTATTTCTTTGAGTAAATTTCCACCCCTACCCGTAAATAATTTGTGAGCTTCTATTAGTATCTCTTGCCTCTTTAGCCACTCCCCAAAAGTGAAAACCTCTCTTGACTTTTGACACTGAGCCCCTCTGGATTTCACATTACTTCCAGTATCTTTTTCCACTATTATTCTGGGTAAATTTTTATTTGGTATTTCAATAAAACAGTGTTTTAAACCCTGTTGGTAAGTTATTCTAATATCACCTTTTTTTTGATCCTCAAGTAAGTAATTTTGTTGTTGTGATTGATCTGTCTTTGTTGGGTTTAATGATTCTTCTAAAGACTTACCTTGATTTATACTCGCTACTATAATTAAATTTCCTTTATCCTCGTAAAGTTTTTCTAAATGCTGTAAACAGCTTTTACAGGGTACTAATTTTGAAAAATTAAAAACACCATTATTATTATCGCCGTATCCCTCTGGGTAAGGTTCTCTCATTAAAAATAAATATTTTAATTTTTTATCGTCAAGCTGATTCTCTTTAGCTATCAGTCTTATGGAGTCTTCTGCACATCTACGCATTTTAGGGTTACCAAAATGTTCAAATTTAGGATCGTTATTACTAGATAAGGCAAAGTCATGAAAATTATTATTAGCTTCGCCATAGACAGCTAGTGCAGCATACTTAGCTCCAGATACTTCATGAAATCCTAAATGTTTGATTGCCATAAGTAGCATCTTTTCAATATTGCTTAGGACTCTAGGAGTTTCTTTAGTTATTAAAGAACAGTCATTGTGGGCATCTGGGGCTTCTGAACTTAATAGAAAGCCATTATTATTTTCTTTTTGGGCTTCAAGTATTCTTAAAGAAGTATTTAGCTGTCTATATAAAGCTCCTTGATTATTGATCATCATGGCTGAATAAAGAGCGGGTAAATAGTCAATTTCAGTATTTATTTTTGTTGAAGTTTTAGGGGTTTCTAAGTTGGCTTGAATTATTGCATTTAATTTTAGTGGTACTTCTGAATTAGTGATAGCGGCGAATTTTATTAAATCATTTAAGGTCTGCTTCAATTCTTCTCGGTAAGCACTGTGCGCGAGGGTTAATAATCTTCGTGTTGGATAAGGTTCTGGTTTTTTTTTCTTAAAGAACTCACGCCTTTCATCTAATTTTTCTTTAATCTCTGCTGGCCTTAATCGAGAGAATCCTTTTCCCCTTTTTCTTAAGTCTTGGAATATTCTGACGGCTTTTTGTTGTTGCTTAACGAGCTGGTATTGCATTTATTATGTTTATTTTGTATAGTATCAATACAATACGATGGATTTAATATAAGACCCAAAATATTTAAGAATCTGCCGAATAATGTAAAATATTATCTATGTCAGATTTTATCGGAGAGAGAAAAACTATAGAACAGGTAGAAGAGGGTTATGAATTTGCTCCTAAATTTGATGAACATGGTTTAATCCCTGTAGTTACTACTGAATACTCTTCTGGCTTACTTTTAATGCAGGGCTATATGAATAGAGAAGCTCTCTTGGAATCGCTTCGCTTAGGTGAGGCTGTTTATTACAGTAGAAGCCGTAAAGTTTTATGGCATAAAGGTGCTACTAGTGGGCTAGTGCAGAAAATTAAAGAGTTTTATGTAGATGATGATCAGGATTGTATTTGGTTAAGAGTAGAGGTTACTGGTTCTGGGGCTAGCTGCCATGTGGGCTATAAATCATGCTTCTATAGAAAATTACCCTTCGGTGATGATCTGAAGCATGACACTAATTTAACTTTTAATGGCTTGAAGCTTGAATATACTGAAGCAGAAAAGACTTTCGATCCTAAAGAGGTTTACGGAGATACACCGAATCCTACTCAGTTGTAACTGGGGCTGCTACACACTATGGGCGTGCAGCCAAACGAACAAGTTCAAGGCTGAGGAGGACGAATGACCGCAGTGTACGGGTAATTTCTAGCGATGCCGAGCATGCGACATTAATGTCATATGCGAGCAAGCGGAAATACAAGCTTGATTTATCAAGCTTACATGAGGATCATGAGGACAACGAAAACGCAGAAATTGGAGTTTCGCTACACGCCCATTATCTAACTTGTGCGATTTTAAAGCTTTTATTAATCAGAGGCAGATACATCTTTTCATTGTAATCAGTAAGCATTCTGTCAGTACCAAAGCCTTTAGATACTTGAAGAATAGATGCACGCATCATCTTAACCCATTCTGGAGAATAGCCTTGAGCATTTTTCGCATAGAAAGAAGGTAAAACATTCTCTTCTAAAAGCTGATAAATACTTTGGGCTTCCTCTCTACACATCGAATTATAGTCTGGATTAGTAGAGTAAGGGATAGACCAGCCTATTTCTGGGTTATAACCCTCATGCCACCAGCCATCTGGAATAGATAAGTTTAGAACACCATTAGCAGCAGCTTTCATACCACTAGTACCGCAGGCTTCCATTTTAATAACAGGGTTATTAAGCCATACGTCAGTACCTTGCGTTAAGAGCCTACCAGTGTGCATATTATAGTTCTCTAGTAGAATGATACGTCCAAGGAATTTAGGATCTAGAACATGCTTATATATCTCTCGAATAATGTCTTTACCACCACCACTGTTCGGGTGTGACTTACCAGCAAATATAATCGTCGCTGGTTTAGAACTATTAGAAAGTATTTTCTGAAGTCTTTCTAGGTCATTAAAGACTAAGCCCGCTCTCTTGTATTCTGCAAATCTTCTAGCAAAGCCGATGAGCATAGTATCTTCATCTAAACTATCAATAATTTGCTTAATAAGCTCAAGATCAACCCCTTTACGAGTGTAATCATTAAGGATTTTAGCTTTTAAAAAGTCAATTAAATGAAGTTTCTGTTCTTGGTGTTTTTTCCAAATTAACTCATCTGAAATATTTTCCATTTCTTGAGAATAGATTTCTTTGATTGAGTCACCAAGCCAACTACCAAGGTGAACACCATTCGTTACATAGCCTAAATGGTTAGGATCATCTTTAGGTAAAACGTGCTTCCACATTTCATAAGCTACATCACCATGAAGCTGAGCTACAGCATTACTTTTACTTGAAATATTTAACGCAAGCACAGTCATAGAGAACACATGCGGATTCTGTTCATCGCGTCCAAGCTCTAGGAACTGTTCAAATGGAACATTCATCGCATTAAAGATCTGACCTAGCATTTCATACATTAAGCTAAGATCGAAGGTCTCATTACCAGCTGCAACTGGTGTATGCGTAGTAAATACTGTTGAGAATTTAATAGAATTAAATGCATCTTGAGGTGTATAACCCTGTTGAGTCATTCTTCTATATCTTTCGACAGCTATAAAGGCACAGTGACCTTCATTTAGATGATAAACAGCTGGATTTAAACTCAAGAAGTCTTTCAGAAGTCTTACACCAGCGATAGCTACAAGAATTTCTTGCTTAATACGCATGCGTCTATCTCCAGCATAGAGCTTCGCGGTAATACCTCTATCCTCGAAATCATTATCGTCTATGTCTGTATCAAAAAGAAATACTGGAACTTTACCTACCTGCATGACTAGAACTCTAGTCCAGACTATCTTATGAGGAAACTCTACTGGAATCTTAACTGGATTACCTTCTTGATTCAGTAAAACCTTCATCGGCAGAGTCTTCCAATCCTGTTTAGGATAGTGTTCCACTTGATGACCAGTGTGGTCAATCTCCTGAGTGAAGTAACCCTCGTTATAGAAAAGCCCTACGCCAATCATATTAAGACCAAGATCAGAAGCACCTTTCATATGATCACCCGAAAGTATCCCGAGTCCACCTGCATAAATAGGAATACTTTCATGTAAGCCATATTCCATAGAGAAGTAAGCTATTAGTGGTTCGTGATTATTTATTAATTCACGAGTGTTAATTTCACCCATGTATTTTTTAAAGCTCTGATAAACTTTTTCAAATCTTTGATTGAAATCAGCATCATTCTCGAGCTCAGCTAATTCAGCGTAAGGAATACTGCGTAAAACTTTCATTGGGCTATGATCGAAATACTCCCATAGAACGGGATTTAGAGATCTAAATAAGTCTCTGGAATCTTTATCCCAGCTAGACCAGATATTATAAGCAAGTTCGTTTAGACCAGCTAATTTATTAGGTAGTGGAACATCTATGGATAGAAGGTTTAAGCTAACTTTCTCCCCTTGCCCAATAGTGAATGACTCAGCTTTTTTAAATGGATTATGAATGTGCTCATTAGGAACTGAAACTAAACGTGCGTAACCCTTAGCCCTAGCTATTTCATAGGCTTTTCTGTAATTCGGGAATATTTTCTCCCAAGTAATTTCTTTAGCTAATTCTTCAGATTTAGCTAAAGCTAAATCTTTATTGCGATAACCACTTAAAGCAAAGTCTAGAAGCATGTTTGCAAGGTTATTCGCTGAATCATCATAGGACTTATTCTTACGAGTCAGAACTTTTACTAAATCTGACCATTCGCCATCTAATGTATGAATCCAGTGACCGAAACCAGCTAAATCAGAAGTAATAGTCGGAATCCCCTCTACTGCACTTTCAAGTGGAGTATAGCCCCATGGCTCATAGAATGAAGGGAATAAACTTAAGTCGGCAGTTCTTAAGACATCTTCATAGGTCATATTAAAAATACCATCAGCCCCATCTAAATAAAGAGCTGACATGATAGGTCTAATTTTTGAAGATTTTTTATCAAGCCTGTGGTATTTAACCGAGTTAAGTATCTGATCGTGTTCTTCGTCGTAGATTGGAGAAATCGCGATAGGCCTGTGATTCTCATCCTTAGCCGCTCCCCACTGATAATTATCGACTTTAGTATGATCGGCTGCAATTAAAAATAGCATTACTATAGGAGCTGCACTTTCAGGTAATTTAGTATTTAAATTAGATAACGCAGAAAGAGTTAAGTCGTAACCTTTATTTTTAAATTCATAGCGACCAGAGCTAATCCAAATCTGTGAATTATCTGGTAATTTTTCACCTAAGAAATGGCCACAGAGGTCAAGAACTTTTCTTTTGTTTTTTTGTATCTGAGGGAAATTTCTTGATGCATCGCTCTTATCAAGACCGTTATAGACTATTAAATCTGGTCTCTTATTAAGAATAAGGAAAGATTCTCTACCAGTAAATTCACTTACGGTAGTGAAGCAGTCAGCGGTTCTCGCAGAAATAGCTTCTAGGGAATGTTTACTCTTAACTCCATGAGTATAAGCTTTATGCTCAACTTCAGTACTCATTTCTAGCTCATGGTAGTACATGGAGTTATGATGAGCCATAGCTCTACCAAGTACTGTTGCATGTGTAGTAAATACTGTACCTACTTTAGGCATATTTTTATTTAGATACAGCACTCCAGCACCACAGATCCATTCGTGGAAATGTGCTACGGCCGTGTCTTGAGGCTCAAAACAACCTCTAACGATAGTCGCGATGATCTCAGCTGCTGTAGTCGAGAATAATATAGGTTCTACATAGTCCCATGAACCTTCATATGAATCTACACCGAACTGTTCCCAGAAAGTAAAGAGTAGTCTGCCGATCTGGAATTTTTCTTTAAAATTAGACACCAAGATTACTCTAGGTGAATGAGGTATTTTCCATCTGCCGAATTTAGCTTGAAGACCAGCAATATTTAATTCAGCTTTAGCTTTCTCAAAGAAAGAATCACCATGCACTTCTTCAAACTCATTATAGTTACCAGTGTCAGGGCCTATGGCAATATAGGCATCGCCATAAAACTTGGTAGCTTCCAATGCCTTAGAGGCTATTACGGTGTGAATACCACCTACTTTATTACATACTTCCCAACTAACTTCAAATACAAATTTCATACTAATTCAACCTCTAATGCTTTTTCCACAGTTTGACTAAAATCCTTTAATACATTCTGATAGTTTATATATGCCTCATAAGGACTTTCATATGGGTTAAAGTACTTATGGACATCACCATCTGCAAACCATTTGGTGCACATGTAGTAAAAATGATCAGAAGTAGTAAGCGCTCTCCATGTATCTATCAATGATTCATCATGAGTGCGATACACGGATTCTCTAAGTTTGAAAATCGCTTCCAGAGCGTCATCTTGAAGGAAATTCCCTTTCCAAGCCGTTAGGTCACGCTCAGTGTCAGCCCATGATACGAAATATGGCACATCCAATCTGTCTCTTACTGGGTATTTTTTAGCTACCTCAGATGGTGTATTAAATTCGAACTGAGGATTCTTGAAAATATAATCAGGTAAAGCATAAAGGAATTTAAAAATACCAGTATCTTCCCACTGATGCTCTCCGAAGGTCTCATAGTCCATAAAGAAATTTATAGCTTCAGCGTTACCATCAAGATCATGTACCCAACGAGCAAATTTACAAGCAGTAAGTGGATAGCCCGCCCAGCCACGATTTGAGAATCTAAAAGCTATATCATCTGAAAGCTGATAGTTTTTAAGTAATAATTTAATATGATCACAGTTTACTGGCTGGTAGACGAAGTTAGAGCTGCGCCAGCCGAGTATTTTATCTGCACCTTCAGCAAGTATGGTGTCGAAACCCAATTCCTCTGCTGCTTTAGCGACCTCATTATTGTAAATCAACTCAGTATTTCTAAATGTAGTAGGCTCTTGACCGAATTCATCTCTAATTAACTGTCTCTGTTTTTCTACCTGTAGTTTAAATTCATCTTTAGAATAAAGGAAAGCTAAGCTGTGATAGTAAGTCTCGCAAATAAACTCTACACAGCCCGTCTCAGCTAACCTTTTAAAAGACTCTAATGTCTCGGGGCTATATTTTTTCATCTGGTCAATAGCTACACCTGAAATAGAATACGAAATTCTAAACTTTCCGTGGTGCTTTTTAATCAGTTCTAACATTAATTGATTAGTCGGTAAATAGCACTTATAAGCTACTTTACGCATAATCGAGGAGTTAGCATCATCTGCTTCATAGAAGTGAGATTTATTTATATCAAAAATCGTGTAGCGTTTAAGTCTTTTTGGCTGATGTACTTGAAAATAAAAGCAGATGCTTGGCATAACTAAATCTTATTACATCTTTTAATAAAAAGAAACTAGTAAGAATGCACAGGGACGAGTTTCTTGTAAATATCTTCTACTTTAACTGCAGATTTCTCCCACTGAATATGCTTAAGCTCTTCTGATGACTGAGCTTGGAGCTCTTTACTGAGAGCTGGGTGACTTAACACGTTTAGAATTTTATTAGCTAGTTCATCCACATCCCAGAAATCCACTTTTAAAGCATTAGATAGAACTTCGGAAACGCCAGACTGTTTAGATATAATAACAGGTACATCAAATAGAATAGCTTCTAGGCAAGATATTCCAAAAGGTTCTGAGACGCTAGACATTACATATAAATCACTAGAAGCGAATAATTCTTCTACCTCGGGCCTTTTTAAAAAACCAGTAAAGTGAACATTCCTGCCTATCTTAAGCTCAGCAGTCCTCTCTATAAGTCTATGCATCATATCCCCACTACCAGCTACTACGAATCTAGCTTTAGGAAATTCTTTTAGTACCTTAGCAGCAGCTTCAATAAAATAATCAGGGCCTTTTTGGAAAGTTATTCTGCCAAGAAATAGTACGAGTTTTTCATCGGGGGTTTTTTTAATGTATTCAGTTCTTTGCGTGGATTTATTTTTAGAAACGGCATTATGTACGACTTCTATTTTATTAGGGTCGATACCGTAGTAATTTACTATATTATTTTTTGTTAAAAAACTTACAGCGATAATTTTATCCGCTTCATGTAATCCCATTTTTTCTATTTCATAAATTTGTTGATTAACATTAATTCCGCTGCGATCCGTTTCCAGAGCGTGAACATGGCAAATTAATGGTTTACCGCTGATGCGCTTAGCTTCTACTCCAGCAAGGAAAGTAAGCCAGTCATGAGTGTGAATAACTTCATGCTCAACTTTAGCTGCAATTTTTCCAGCTACATAAGCGTAGCGAAATACTTCGCTGATTAAATCTGGTCCATATTGACCAGTAAGAGACAGTTTATAGAAATTTTGGTGATCTTCAAGTATCGCTCCCTTATTAATAAGTCTCTCTATAAACTCTTGATAACTTTTTTCGGTGAAGTATGGCCTGAGGGTGCTTTCTATGCCTATTATATCCATTCTTTCTTTAAACTCTTCATAGCTGAGAGTCTTCTGTTGAGTTTCTTCTATTACGTGATCTGAACTGGAAAGAAGCTCTAGATGAAGATTCGTATCTGTTTTGCCCTGCAGTGTCGGGAGTACAAAAGTAATTTTAGTCCCTATTTCACTTAGGGCCTTAGTCAAGTCATGGCAAGCTATGCCGAGTCCACCACTTATGTAAGGAGGAAATTCCCAGCCATACATCAACACTTTTGTCATATAAAAATAATTATAGAGTAATTAATTTCTAGTTTTCCTGTGATTTTATAAAAAACAGGTTTTTATAACTTTGATGTATATTAATCATATGGCGACTTTGCTGCAAAGTACTTTAGATAATAAGCTTCTAGCGGGGGATGAGTGGTTGGATACTAATGGACTTGGCTCCTATTCATCAAGTTCAATCGAAAACTGTAATACAAGAAGATATCACGGTCTTTTAGTGTGCAGGCAGCCTGGCTTTGAGCATAGGTTCGTCCTTCTTTCTAAATTCGATGAGACTGTTTTTATTGGTGATGAGGAGTTTTACTTAAGTAAGAATTACTTTTCACCAGGAGTCGTAGTACCAGACCAAGAGAAACTTCTAAATTTAGAATTTAATCAAGAACTAAATCCCAAGTGGATTTTTAGAAATCATAATTCACAGATTACCAAAGAACTTTTAATGGTATACGGTCAAGATATCACTCTAATTAAATATACTTATGAAAATCTTTCTAGAGATCGAGACTTAAATTTAATTTATCTAAATTTAAGGCCTTTTCTGGCTTTTAGAAATTTTAATCACTTGAGTAAAGAGAATGAGACTTTTAATTTTGATTATTCTAGAGAGGAAAAAACTATTTCATATAAGCCATATTCATCACTTTCAGAGCTGAAAATATCC
>RFQS01000070.1 GCA_009924885.1 Pseudomonadota bacterium
ACAAAAATCTATTAAAAGATATAAAAAAACCAGAAATGAACTAATGGGGCGTAATTTTTCAAGCCGCTTCTCAGCTTGGCTTTCACTTGGCTGTATCTCCATGAACCATGTTATTTATGAAATAGAAAAATTTGAAAAGCAAGAGCTGGAGAATGATTCCACCTATTGGCTTAAGTTCGAATTACTATGGCGAGAGTATTTCAGACTACTTTATGGGAAATATAAAATAGATATTTTCAAATTAAAAGGTCCGCACGACAGAGATATTCACAGTGGTCTAGATGCAGAGCTTTGCAATAAATGGATGACTGGTAAAACTGGAGAGACTTTTATTGATGCGAATATGATTTCGCTAAATTATACGGGCTATATGTCTAATCGCGGCAGACAGAATGTAGTTAGTTATTTAATTCATGATTTAAAGCAGGACTGGAGATTCGCTGCTAGCTATTTCGAGCACATGCTCATAGACCATGATGTATTTAATAACTGGCTGAACTGCTCATACATAGCTGGACTTGTAGGTACAGAAAAGCCTCATGTATTTAATATACAGAAACAGGCTGAAACTTATGATCCGAAGAGGAAGTTTCAGAAGCATTGGCTTTAACTGCACGTTGTGCAGCAGTCTCTTTAAGGCTTGCTTATAGCTGGCTTAGTAGCGGCTGACGTTGTTGACTTTGTCACAGGCGATTTAAGAGCAGGTATAGTCGTTACTGGCTTAGTAGTCGTAGCTGGAGATGATTTAGCCGCAGGTGTAACCACTGGTCCAGCAAGTTTAGTAGCAGCTGGCGTTGTCGCTGCGGGCTTAGCTCCCGTAGTCACAGCAGGCTTAGTAACAGTATTAGACTTAACTGGCATTACCGCCACTGGCTTAGCTCCCGTAGTCGCAGCAGGCTTAGCAATAACAGGCGTTGCCGTCACTGGCTTAGCAGGCAACAATGGTGCTACAGGCGGTTTTACCACAGGCTGAACTGCTGGCACGGCAACAGCTAAAGGGTTTACTGGAACTGGTTCTTTAATAGCAGTCACTGGTGCCGCTAGAATTGAACCGTTATCTATAGCATCTGCTATTATTTTAGCCTCATCCTGAGCTAGTTCCACCTGTTTAGGTAAAAGAGTTATAGCTAAAGAATCTCTAAGCTGAATAGCTTCACGATGGCCATTACTCCCTGCGATTAAAAACCAGACATAGGCTTGCTTATAATCATGCAAGACACCACGCCCTTTATAAAACATATTGCCGATATTATACTGAGCGATGACATGCCCTCTAGAAGCAGCTTTCAAATACCACGAGAAGGCTGTTCTAAAATTCTGAATAACTCCCTGACCATTATCAAACATAACGCCCAAGCTATTTTGAGCTGGAGCGTAACCATGATCAGCAGATTTAGTAAACCATTTATAGGCTTGCTTATGATCTTGACGCATAGCATAGCCTTTATAATACATAAGCCCATAGTAATACTCAGCGACTTCGTCGCCTTTCTCTGCTGCATTTTCGGTACAGTTAAGGGCTAATTTATAATTTCTATCTAAAAAGCGCTTATAGCAAGCACTCTTTAAATATGAACTGTAAGAAAGGTTCGTAGTACCTAGAGCCTTAACCATAAGTGCATAAGGCAAAGTCAAAAGAAGGGTGAAACTGAATATAAGAAAAAGCTTAGTCACAGTATTTTGAATATAACATGCTGAGATAATTGAGACAAATTCTTATGAAGATTAAGTAAATCCAATATTAATTTTAAAGCCAGTAGCCTCAGCAATCTTCATTGATAAATCAAGCGATGGTGTTTCAAATTTTCTTCTTCAAATCACGATAAAAATTCTCATGAGAGCCAATCGCTAAAAGAGTTAAAGTTAAAACGCTACCATCATAAGAATAAGCTAAAAGAGTCAATTGATTTATCATCATAAATTTATATACTCGAATTCCTTGTAAATCACCGACCTTCTCTTCTCCTAAATCAGTATTCTTTATCAAGAGCTTTATTGCAGCATCGAGTTCTCGTTTTTGATTAGCATGAAGTTTTTTGATACATTTTGCAAAATGCTGTGTTTGTAAAACTTTTATTTCTTTTTTACTCATCGTACTCCGAATTTATATTCCGAGACCAGTCCAGCTTTAAGTTCTTCCTTTGATAATAGAACATCTTTAATAAAGTTAAAATTCAAATCAGGATTTTCCTCAGCAATTTTACCAATCTCAGACCAGTATTCAAGTTGCTTAGGAACTGATCTTTTAGTAACATGGCTATGAAATTTAAGCATGTCAAATAATTCATCAGAGATTTTTATTGTTTTAGCCATGTTACTATTTTACCCTTAAGGTTGCTTTTTTACACCTACAGCTCACAAGATATTTTTAATTCAATTAAATTAATTGAAGCTACGCTTTCTAATTGCTTTACTGCGAGTAGTTTATGTCAGAAATTTAAAATCGAGCAGTTAAGGAATAGGGCTTACGTAAATCCAATATTAATTTTAAAGCCAGTAGCCTCAGCAATCTTCATTAATAAATCAAGCGATGGTGTACGGCTATCCTTACCGCTTTCTAAGCGAGCTATTACAGGCTGCGTAGTATGTGCTTTCTCTGCAAGCTGCAACTGCGTTAGTCCTGCATTTTTACGCATTTGTAACACCATTTGAGCTATAGCGTTAATAAGCTGCTCTTTTTCATAAAGCTTTCTAAATTCAGGGTCTTTTAAGTTTTTTTTAATCACGTCATTAAGAGTAATTGCTTTCATTTTTTTCTACCTCTATCATTCGACTTATAGCTATATTAATTTCTTGCTTAGGAGCTTTCTGGGATTGCTTTTTATAAGAACTTTCATTCACTATATACCCAAATGGATATTATAATTATACCTAAATAATTTCGACCTAACACTTTTTCAATTTTATATGTGTGTTACAGTAAAAAATTTTTATTTCAGTGATTTACGCAGATTTTCTTCTTCAAATCACGATAAAAATTCTCATGGGAGCCAATTGCTAAAAGAGTTTGCATAACGGCGGTGTAATTACCCACTTAGTGGCACATTAATGACCCAGTTTAGCGATATAAATTTCCGTAAAGGATGGAGATTTAGAAATGTCAAACAAGAGATTCCCATCTACAACAGTAGAAATTAAGAACGTCTTCTAGACTTAAGAGATAAATCCTAAATCTCACAGATCTACAACAGTAGAAATTAAGAACGTCTTCTAGACGATGCTCCTTTACTATTTATACTAGCATCTACAACAGTAGAAATTAAGAACGTCTTCTAGACAAAAGCAGGAATAGAGCTAGCTTTAGCTCATCTACAACAGTAGAAATTAAGAACGTCTTCTAGACTCGGTATATTATTAAAGACAACATACAATCTACAACAGTAGAAATTAAGAACGTCTTCTAGACAGGCAATGAGGTATAGTGATCTGGTCTATCTACAACAGTAGAAATTAAGAACGTCTTCTAGACAGAAATTAATGAGACCTAAGCATGTCTGATCTACAACAGTAGAAATTAAGAACGTCTTCTAGACCTCTTAAAAATAGAGCTATCTCTTCTGCATCTACAACAGTAGAAATTAAGAACGTCTTCTAGACTCCAGATGGCATATGGCCTACTATTTTAATCTACAACAGTAGAAATTAAGAACGTCTTCTAGACTGTTTAAATTAATGAGACCTAGCATGTCTATCTACAACAGTAGAAATTAAGAACGTCTTCTAGACTCCATACCTCCTCATTAAAGTACACCAATCTACAACAGTAGAAATTAAGAACGTCTTCTAGACGAAGGTAGGTTTAAGTTCTCGGAACTAATCTACAACAGTAGAAATTAAGAACGTCTTCTAGACTGGATTATCTAATTCCTCTGACACTAATCTACAACAGTAGAAATTAAGAACGTCTTCTAGACCGAACCTCTTCCAGAACAAGTATCTGATCTACAACAGTAGAAATTAAGAACGTCTTCTAGACATGAAATATAAAAAACATATTAGGCTATCTACAACAGTAGAAATTAAGAACGTCTTCTAGACAACATCAAATGCACGCTATAGATGAGATCTACAACAGTAGAAATTAAGAACGTCTTCTAGACCCTAAAACAAAATTTCCAGCTAAAAACTATCTACAACAGTAGAAATTAAGAACGTCTTCTAGACGTAACTGCCAATGGAAATTGGACTTGAATCTACAACAGTAGAAATTAAGAACGTCTTCTAGACAGGCGGATGAACCACTTCAATTAATTATCTACAACAGTAGAAATTAAGAACGTCTTCTAGACTTAAATATGATAACTGCACGGATGAGTACAATCTACAACAGTAGAAATTAAGAACGTCTTCTAGACAATGTCATCTGCCCGCTTGTGATAGTGATCTACAACAGTAGAAATTAAGAACGTCTTCTAGACTGCAATTTAGCTTTTTAGCTAGCCGCTTATCTACAACAGTAGAAATTAAGAACGTCTTCTAGACCTATCTAGATCAGCTAGTTTAGTCTTATCTACAACAGTAGAAATTAAGAACGTCTTCTAGACTTACAGGACATTGGATTTAATTCTCAATATCTACAACAGTAGAAATTAAGAACGTCTTCTAGACTCATGCCATAGGAATGCAACTCTTTTTATCTACAACAGTAGAAATTAAGAACGTCTTCTAGACTTTGATGATTTAAATGCTACTTTAGAAATCTACAACAGTAGAAATTAAGAACGTCTTCTAGACAAGCTGGTCTAGAGCTAGCTTTAGCTCTATCTACAACAGTAGAAATTAAGAACGTCTTCTAGACGAGCAAAGAAATGCAATGAGTCCAGAGATCTACAACAGTAGAAATTAAGAACGTCTTCTAGACTATCCGATAATCTGCCCCCTTGCTTGTTATCTACAACAGTAGAAATTAAGAACGTCTTCTAGACGGGAATGTAATTGAGCCTAGTATTAGATCTACAACAGTAGAAATTAAGAACGTCTTCTAGACTGATAAAGGGGAAGCGATAGCTAAAACATCTACAACAGTAGAAATTAAGAACGTCTTCTAGACTTATTGGTAGGATAATATTTTAATGTCGTTATCTACAACAGTAGAAATTAAGAACGTCTTCTAGACAATATTGGTTAAGAGCAAATTTATGTCATCTACAACAGTAGAAATTAAGAACGTCTTCTAGACTTAAGAGAGCAAACTGCTTGCTCTCTATATCTACAACAGTAGAAATTAAGAACGTCTTCTAGACTAAGTGAGTTACTTCATGATTTCACCCATCTACAACAGTAGAAATTAAGAACGTCTTCTAGACACATCTATGCCTGTTGCTGCATTGTCGCATCTACAACAGTAGAAATTAAGAACGTCTTCTAGACGTTTCTGCTCTTCCTTTACATAAGCTCTATCTACAACAGTAGAAATTAAGAACGTCTTCTAGACTGAAATTCTCAAAGACATGGATAGATTAATCTACAACAGTAGAAATTAAGAACGTCTTCTAGACTATTAAATCTATCCATTTTTGTTTGCTATCTACAACAGTAGAAATTAAGAACGTCTTCTAGACATGCCTAGCATAACCGAAAGCTTGCAATCTACAACAGTAGAAATTAAGAACGTCTTCTAGACAGAATAGTTCTCAATGGCTTTACATTGAGATCTACAACAGTAGAAATTAAGAACGTCTTCTAGACAGGCTTTGCACTCTCTTAGAGCGTGTTATCTACAACAGTAGAAATTAAGAACGTCTTCTAGACAACATGAACTAGATGATAACGAAATGGATCTACAACAGTAGAAATTAAGAACGTCTTCTAGACCATTTTTGTACGGAAATATATAATCCCATCTACAACAGTAGAAATTAAGAACGTCTTCTAGACGCAGTTTAAAGACATGCTGGTCTCACATCTACAACAGTAGAAATTAAGAACGTCTTCTAGACCTTAAAAAATATAGGTTTGCTCATGCGATCTACAACAGTAGAAATTAAGAACGTCTTCTAGACGTTAAGTGCGTGGTATGCAGGCAATTAATCTACAACAGTAGAAATTAAGAACGTCTTCTAGACGAAAAACAATAGAAAACAAATGACAAATCTACAACAGTAGAAATTAAGAACGTCTTCTAGACCTCCCCCTCCATTTTTTCTATCGGCCATCTACAACAGTAGAAATTAAGAACGTCTTCTAGACAGTTGCGAATATTGAAAGCCAAGAACTAATCTACAACAGTAGAAATTAAGAACGTCTTCTAGACTGAGTTTGCTAGGGGTTTTGCACAGCTATCTACAACAGTAGAAATTAAGAACGTCTTCTAGACGGCTAAAGAACAGGCTTTTGATTTATCATCTACAACAGTAGAAATTAAGAACGTCTTCTAGACGGTGAAGCAGTTAGACGAATGGAATTCATCTACAACAGTAGAAATTAAGAACGTCTTCTAGACGAATAAAAATGAACAGATCCGAACTAAATCTACAACAGTAGAAATTAAGAACGTCTTCTAGACGATTAAACAATCAGTTAGAATAGACAGATCTACAACAGTAGAAATTAAGAACGTCTTCTAGACATGGGGTCTCAAACTTGGTTAATCACTATCTACAACAGTAGAAATTAAGAACGTCTTCTAGACTTACTTTTCCTGAATCCTCGCTCTAGATCTACAACAGTAGAAATTAAGAACGTCTTCTAGACATCAGCGTTCCCACCTGCTTTATTATAATCTACAACAGTAGAAATTAAGAACGTCTTCTAGACCTTTAGGGTTAGCCCCAGAATCAGTGTATCTACAACAGTAGAAATTAAGAACGTCTTCTAGACTAACTCAAGAAACACCAATAACTCAAATCTACAACAGTAGAAATTAAGAACGTCTTCTAGACTACCTTTCATGTACGCTCAAAATGAAATCTACAACAGTAGAAATTAAGAACGTCTTCTAGACAGGACTACAATAGATCTCTAAGCAGTATCTACAACAGTAGAAATTAAGAACGTCTTCTAGACAGCAGTACCAGAGGGAACAGTATTAACCATCTACAACAGTAGAAATTAAGAACGTCTTCTAGACATTTCTAGCAGGAGACCAGCACGTCTAATCTACAACAGTAGAAATTAAGAACGTCTTCTAGACTTTTTAAATCGTTGGTTATAGGTCATTATCTACAACAGTAGAAATTAAGAACGTCTTCTAGACAGAATTTTAGAATGGTTATTTCTGCTTATCTACAACAGTAGAAATTAAGAACGTCTTCTAGACTAACTAGCCAAGACCTAAGCAGGTCAAATCTACAACAGTAGAAATTAAGAACGTCTTCTAGACAGAATGACGAATAGAAAGGATGTTATCATCTACAACAGTAGAAATTAAGAACGTCTTCTAGACTTTTAATTTAGTGAGACCTAGCACGTCTATCTACAACAGTAGAAATTAAGAACGTCTTCTAGACTTTTTTTGTATTCATCAATACAATTATCAATCTACAACAGTAGAAATTAAGAACGTCTTCTAGACTAAAAGGAGACATTATGTCTCAATTAATCTACAACAGTAGAAATTAAGAACGTCTTCTAGACCAATTAAGACACGAAATACACGCCAAATCTACAACAGTAGAAATTAAGAACGTCTTCTAGACACAGAAAGATTAGCTCAAGGTTTTCATGATCTACAACAGTAGAAATTAAGAACGTCTTCTAGACTTCGTTAATTTTGCTATCTATACGGTTATCTACAACAGTAGAAATTAAGAACGTCTTCTAGACTAGAGATTTAGATTTAGCAAGTCTTATCTACAACAGTAGAAATTAAGAACGTCTTCTAGACAAGTCTATGCTTTCGTTAATGCGACTTTATCTACAACAGTAGAAATTAAGAACGTCTTCTAGACAGCTGGCTGCACCTATAGCGTTCATGGACTGAAAATCTAGAGCTAAAAGCACTAAATATAAAACACATCATAGAATTACGCTGTATTTCACCCATAAAGACCGAGGTTTGCAATCTGCTAACCAGTCAACACCTAAAACATTCTACCCTATTATAATTAAATCTTCATCATCATTTCGTGCATATCCATATTTATGAACTTTACAAGTCTCGCTGAGATCAAAAATAATAATACTATCCGCTTGAGTAAAGTGTTTCTTAAAATCACCATTAATTTCACTGATGATATTCTTAGTCAGCGAAGGACTCTGCTTAAGCTGAAAGACCGAGTATTGAAGGCGATAACCAAATTTCTCTAAATATTTAGAGAACCTCGTTCTCAGCTTATCATCTGAAATATCGTATGAAACTATTAACATGGCTGCAACTCAAAAAACGGATACTCACTAATTGGTTTAGAACGCATAAAAGCTCTATAGAAGCTCTGTACATAAAGAAATATCTCTTGCTTATGACTTAAAAGCTCCTGTAGAATCCAATTAGAGTAAGTTGGGCTACTTGGAATTTTTAAGCGATACTGTTTCTGATGAACATAAAAATCTTCCTCTTTAATCTGCCCTAAATTATAAGCCTTACGAATTCTATAATCTACTATAGGGCGAAAAGGCTCTACTAGATCACAAACCAAAGATTTTCTTTGATAAAACTCTTGATGATAAAAACCTTTATAGGTGTCGAAACCATATACATTAAGCAAAGCCTCAATTAGATTAAAAAGTAAAGTATAACCATTATCTAAAAGACAATTAGTGATGTCATGCTTAACTCGTGGCTTACGACCACTCCAATTAAAATCAGAAAACATCTGCGCAAAATACACCTTAGAAGCTATGCCTTCAAGCCCGAGAAGCTCCTTTAATTCTGGTGGATCATCAAAGACCCTATCCTGATAAGTTTTTAATTGCTTAATAGCTTCTTTCAAGTCTAATGTTTTTTCTCTAATCCTTTCTAATGCAGCTATCTGCTGTGCTATTTTATTACGAACTAATATATGGGCTATATCTAATTCAGAATAAAGATACTGCTTTTTACGTAAAAGTGTATTCCCCTCTGTGCGGGTGTTCCAAGAGGCATAGACACTTAAATTATGATTTAGGAGAACTATACTAAAACCAAATTTCTTAGCCCGCTGTAAAAGCCCTGTCGTTATTGTGGCGTGTCCAACTATAAATAAAGCAAATAATCTGTAACAGCTTGACTGGTGCTTTATGACCCCATCGTTTTTAATAACGACATTATCATTTTTAAAGCTAAGCTTATCATCCCTGCTCAGCAGAGCAAAAATAACAGTCTTCTCTTCAAAATCAGGCAGACTCAGCATAATGAGTAATCACATAAATTTCTATAGATACAGTTCCTACACTTATTTATATTCGGCAGAAATTCAGAATCCAAACTAAAATTTTTTAAAGAATCGATTAAAGTTTCAAATTTACCAAGCATCTCTAAATCATTTTCTGGGAGCTCAATAGGGTAGCTTTTATTATCATCCATGCTATAAAGCTTCAGTTTATCTACCTTATAGCCCATTTCCTTAAGACAAAAATACTGAGCATAAAGCTGAAAAATATAACCATCATAGATGACTTTAATTTTCTTTTTACGCTCAGTGAGTAAGTTTTTTTTAGTATCAAAAGTATCTATTTTTCCATAGATACCATACTGCTCACAGTAAACCTCTATTCCCTGAAGCACAGTAGAAGCTGTAGTATATGTCTTATTCTCTATGGTTTTATGAGCTATAGTCCCTTCAATCTGTGGAGTCTGCTTATAAAGCCGATCTTCAGCAAGACCATGGAGCTGGTGAAAATATACAAGGATTTAAATCAATTACAATTGGAACAGATAGTGGTAAGACTAATAAAGGTGCTAATTCAATTAGCATAGGAACAGAAGCAGGCGCAGCAACTCAGGGCCAAAAT
>RFQS01000008.1 GCA_009924885.1 Pseudomonadota bacterium
ATATTATTTCCAGTATATTTACTATATTATTCCCAGTTAAATCTTTAAGGAAGTGATAAAAAATAAATTTCCCGTTACTTTCTTAAGAAAATTTAGTGAATAAATTGCATTACGTAATAATATGATATTATCGTTAATGTAATTTTATAACAATAATGAAATTCAACAAGACCTGAAAAGCCCTATACCTTTTAACTAGCCTCCATGCTAAACACCACTCTTAGCCCAAATAATTCCGCTGCTTTAGATATTTACATTGGGACTCTAAGCGGCAAGAGGATATCTGACTTAGAACAAAGCCCCGAGCTAAGAAATTTCGCAAAGGAATATCAGTCTAAATATGGTTTTCACTTACATCTTAAAAATGGAGATGAGCTAGATCCCTGCGATGGTGATCATCATCACACGATTAAAACTTTGCATGAAGAGAGTAAGCATAGTCATCATCATGGCACCTCAAAAACTCAAGAGCATAAACACGATATACAACACGCTCATGCTCATGACAAAGATAAACATGAAGAGTATAAAGCTCATATCCAGAATCATACTCACACAGAGCATCATAGCCATGATCACACTCAGAATGAACCAGCAAAAGGTTTTTTAGAAAAGTTACTAAGTAACATTTCAGAGAGTAATTCTATCCCTAAAACTTTTAAACCGCTTGTAATCAGAGGAACTATAAACTTAGCGAATATTTTTTTAGCACAGAGCCTAAGCGCCCCACTGCACCAGTTACATACACCAAGTGAACTTACTAGCAGCTCTGCTGTTACTGCAATGCATCTATTGAACTACGGTACTAATAAATGGGAAAGCCTCGCTAAAAATCTATTTACTATAGTTCCTTTCGTAGCCTTACACAGATTAGTAAAAGTACCTAATTTCGTGATGAGATCTGCTCTAGGATTCGTCATTAGCTTAAGCGAGCATCTATCTAGCTCCGATAATCAGAAAACTAAAATGGAAAAATTTAAAGATGCTTTCAATAAAGATGCTGGAAAATTCCTCTCTAAACTTTTACAGATGGAAACTATGTTAAACACCGCTATTCCACTAGGGCGGAGTATCGCTCAAAAGATTCCAAATAAAATCCTAGCATTCGTTAGCCAAAACTTAGCTATGGCTGGGGCCTTCACTGTTATTCCCGAGCTATTTAACTTATTTAAAAATAAAGCTAATCATAATTCTAATTCTGCTTTAGATCATAGCGCTCTTACAGCCGAGCTTTTAGAATGTCCAGTCTGCGGCGAGGCTCATGGAGTAGATCTTCACCTCGCTGAAATTTCCGAAGGGGTTAGCGTAGCTGGAGCGAATAACGCTAGCGATCAAGATCATTTACATTCACTAGTTCATCACGGAGGGCTTCACTAAATGGTTTTAGGTCTATTAAGAAACATTCCCATATTAAATTCTTTCGTAAATAAGAAAGAAAACCCTGATCAGAAGGCAGAGACTGAAGCTACAGCGAATATAAAAAATGAAGAAGCTTTAATTAAAGAGGGTTTAAAGCCTTTGTTTATAGTAGCTTTACCCGAAGGTGATTTTTCAGAGATGAAAACTAAGCTTAAAGAGAAGTTTAGCGGTAGAGACCTGCATTTCGAGGTAGACCCCGAACTTAAAAAGCCGAAACTGTATATTATAAAGCCAAATGCTCTAGCTAAGAGGAATTTAGAAACAGCTCTAGATAAAGCTTTTATTAAAGAAAATTATGAGAGTATAGAACTTAATGTAGATGCAAATAAGCTCGGGGAAAGCTTATTTAGGACTATGAATACTAAGCTTAGTTACTTAGAGAGTGCTAAGCAAAAATTAAAGTATACGCAGATAGGAGTAGAAAAAGCTAAGCTGCGTCAGCCTTTGGAGAGTTTGAGTAAGGCGGAAACTAAGCTGGGCAGTCCAGCAGAAAGATTAAAGGCTACAGGAATACATATTTGTGGTGAAGGTTGCGAACATGGTGGAGGACGAGAGTTAACAGCAGAAGACACTAGGAGAGTCCTAGAAGGATTCCAGGATTTCCATAGAACTCAAACTAATAAAAGTATTACAAGCACTAAACAAGAAAGAATAAATGATCTGCAAAAATTTCTTGTCAAACTCAATGAGCTAGGAGATAATCACCAAACACATAATCAACTAATAGCATCTAGCAATTCCATTTACATTATTAATGATAAAAATAATGGTCAAACATTTGACCCGACACAGCTAGAACTAACTTTCGCTCACAGAGAGAAACTTAGTGATGATTTTACAGTACATAAATTACCTCTGCTTGATTTCCTAAGAGGTGTAGAATTAACAGCAAGCTCTAAGAGAATAAGTAATGGTGGTATACACCAGAAGGAAATGCACGCTAAAGACGTTGTCCAAGCTCAATCTACTTTATCGATACTTAATACGTTAGGGAATCAACAAAATCCTCTAACTGCACTTAAAAATAACTTCGAGAGAAACCTAAATCAAATCAGCAGTGAGATTAAAGAAGCTTTAAAACAAGTACAGTCCGCCAGTAAAGTGGTCTTAAATCCAACAGCTATGAATCAAAGCCTTAGCGCCAGTAATATTCTAAATAAAGGTGCTAGTTTTTCCAATACTGATTTTAGAATAATGAATACAGAAAGGTCTCAAGAAACTAGTTCTGCAAGAAAGTCTATAGAAGAATCTACAAAAGAATTACTGAGAAATATTTTCTCCCCAGAGAATAGATCATTTAGAAATAGTGCAAGGGAAGTCTTAAGCACATTTAGTCCCGAAGAAACTAAGCTAATAAGCTCACACATCTCTCAATATTTTAACGAACAAATAAATCAGAATAGATCACAAATTCAATCACCAAGCAGTAAAGATTTAAGAAAGAATCTTAATACAGAGACTGTACAAAACTATATAAACAGTAGAATTCAGATCAGCCAGCAGCTTAATATGCTACCAGAATTAATAGATAAAGCTTTTTCCTATGACAATAACGTACTAGCAGGATTTGAACAATCTGATCCTTCTACTACTCACACAAATAAACAACTAGCCGCAAAAGAATATTTACAAAATAGAACTAATGCCTCTAGGGAAGAAGAACATGACAAACAAGTAGACGGAATCGCTCTCACTGGACAGTTTTCATTTATAGATCGAAAAGATTTTCATGAAAGAAATCAAACCTACGAAGACTTTCCAGCATTACCAGATAGCTGGAAGACGGAATCTAATTCACCTAAAACTACTACCCAAGAGACTCAGATGAATCACAACCCAGCAAACAGTACTCAGCAAGCTACAGTAGAAGCAGCTAAAACTAGCACAGAAACTGTTACTCATCATACAGAAACAGCTGTTAGTAATCAAAACGAGCAGGTGAGTATAGCAGCTGAAGAGATGCAAGAAAGAGAGAATACAACGCAGTTATAATATACCAAGGAAGCCTTATGCCCCACCTACACCCACACCAAGAAAACTTTATCGAAAAAGCTCTAGAAAAACTAAAGCAGCACGCCTTTAAATCCACTCGGGCACGAAATGATATTTTAGAGGCTATAGCTAAACACGATAAAGCCCTCTCTGCATACGAGCTTCAGGGTTTACTAAAAAATGAAGGAAAAAACTATTCAGCGATCACTATATATCGGGTCATAGAGACACTTTTAGAATTAGATATAGTGCACAAAGTTCATTCGATAAATAGTTTTATGAAATGCTGTGAGCATAAGAATCATTTACATCGCCTCCTAGTCTGTAAAAGCTGCCATAGTGTAAAGCCAGTAGAGAGAGCAGCTACAGAGCTTCATATAAATGGCTTTGCTCAGGTAGAAGTTATAGATGAGGTTTTAGGTCTCTGCGAGAAGTGCCACTAAGAAAAACCCTGATACGTGGTAAATAACCATGTAAATCAGATACTGGTGTTTCTAAAATGCATGGTGATTTAAGCAGAATTCTTTTACAAGCCACATTCAGAGATTGACAAGGATAGACGTAACACTAGATTTTTAATTCTAGGTTCAGCTTCTTTGAACTTAATCGTAAAAACTCGCAAAAATAAATTACTTGCTTTTGAGTTTAAAGCTTCTAAGGCACCTAAATTATCTAGGGGGTTTTATGAGATGATGACAAGCATTAAAATTGATGAAGCCTACCTAATCTCTCCAGTAGAGGAATCTTATCCATATAAGCAAAATATTCGAGTTGCAAAACTGAATCTAGAGCTGGCTGATAATTAGAAAAGCTTGATGATATCTTAAAAAGCTCAACCCCTAAACAGCCACCGCTTCTTCCATCTCACCCCATACTGGAAAAGGATCTTTAAACTCAAGCCAAGCCTTTTCACCTAAAGTAAGTTCATCTTCCGTTAGCAGAGCGGACTCCAGCTTATTTACAATCGCCTCTTTATCCATATCTATACCGATAATTACTAATTCTTGCCTTCTATCCCCAAAAGGCTCTACCCATGAAGATTTAATTTCTTTTACCATCGCTTCATCTTCTGGCCAGAAGCTTGCTGGCGCTCCCGCCCACCAATAACCAGCCATACGACTCTGACAGATAGCTCCAGCTTGTGACCAAAAACCCACCTTATCCATTCTACTCGCTAACCAAAAATAACCTTTAGAGCGAATTACCCCAGGCCACTCTTCATCAAAGACTTTACGTAAACGCTGTGGGTGAAATGGTTTACGTGCGACATAAGTAAAATTAGTAATGCCATACTCATCTGCTTCTGATTTATCTTCTTCTTTCAGAGACTCCATCCACTCAGGATTCTCTTCTGCACTATTTATATCGAAAAGACCAGTATTTAAAACCTCTTTTAGAGGTACAGCTGCGTTTACTGCTTCAATTATCTTCGCACCCTCATTTAAAGCTTTTATCATTTTACGTAAATAAGCTGTATCCTCATCACTAATTAAATCTAATTTATTCAGAATTATTACATCTGCAAATTCAATCTGTGAGAGCAAAAGATCCACTATAGTACGAGCATCTTCACCATCACGTGCCATCTCTCTATCAGAGAGAAAATCAGTAGAGCCATAATCTTTCAGAAAATTAAATGAATCTACTACAGTTACCATAGTATCTAGCTTAGCGATATCAGATAGTGAACTTCCTTCTTCATCCTCAAAGCTAAAGGTCTCTGCGATAGGCATCGGCTCAGAAATCCCAGTCGACTCTATAACTAAATAATCAAAACGATTATCAGCAGCTAATTTCTTCACTTCCAGTAAAAGATCTTCTCTTAAAGTGCAGCAGATACAGCCATTTGACATTTCTACTAATTTTTCATCAGTCCTACTTAAAGTAGATTCACGATTCACTAAATCAGCATCTATATTCACTTCACTCATATCATTGACGATTAGAGCGACTCTTAATCCCTCTCTATTATTTAAAATATGGTTCAATAGAGTGGTTTTACCAGCACCAAGAAAGCCAGATAGTACCGTTACTGGGAGCTTAGGAGTATCTACAAGAAGACTAGAACTTTGACTCATAATTATCTAAAGATAGCACTAAATGTAATAGTATTACAATAAAGATTTTAATACGTTTTTAAATCAACTCACCCTGTAAAAATTTAAAAACCTGCTCCGCCGTTCTGTAATCAGCGAAATAATTTAAGTTAATTTACTCATTAATTTTTCATCTTCTATTAGTTCAGATATGCTTTTTCAAGTGGTCGCAGTTTGCGACCACTTGAAAATCATGCCCAATAAATCTAAAATTCTAGATCAATCAAAATTAGATATAGTCCTATCCATAGAAGACTTAATAATTGAGTTGAGGGGACAGAATGTCCTAATAGATAGTGATATTGCTAGTTTGTATGGAGTTACCACCAAGAGACTAAATGAGCAAGTTAAACGCAATCAAAACCGCTTTCCCTCTGATTTTATGTTTAGATTAACTAAAGAAGAAAAAAATAAATTACTTATAAATTTTCAGAGATTTAATAAGTTGAAATACTCCAATTCAAATCCTAATGCCTTTACAGAACATGGTGCTATTATGCTAGCCTCCATTTTAAATAGTGAGATCGCAGTCCACACAAGCATACAAATAGTAAGAGCATTTACTAAAATGCGTTCCATGTTAGCCACAAACCAAGACTTAGCCAAGAAAATTAACAATATAGAAGAAAAGCTCTCTGAGCATGATAGTCAAATAAAAGATGTTATAGCTGTAATTAAAAGCATGATCCTTCCCGATAAAGCCTCTAATAAAAAAATAGGATTTAATATCTAGTGATTCAAAAATTTTGTCATTAAATCAACTCACCCTGTAAAAACTTAAAAACCTGCTCAGCAGTCCTATAATCAGCAAAAGCTTTATAATACTGAATATTCGCTTCAGCCATGGCTCTTTGCCGCCTGATTACTAAAAACAAAGTACTATCCCCTAATTTAAATTTTTCTGATTCACCCTCGAAAAGCTGGTTCGCTAAGATTAAACTTTCTTTAGCAAATTTAGTTTTAGCTTTACTCTGTTCTAGCTCAGAGACAGCGTTTTCAAGCTCTAAAATTACATTCTGCATTAATTCTCTACTCGCAAGATTTAAAGACTGTAAACTTAGCTCAGCCTGTTTCTTTAAACCTTGTCCTGTTCTAACTCTTAGTGGAATAGATAAATTTACACCAGCAACAGTAGTAGGTCCTATACTATCTTCACCAGTCTCCACGCCTTGATTAATAAAGAGGTCTAACTCTGGCAGCATTTGATTTTTCGCAAATTTACGTTCTAGAATAGCTATATCTTTAGATAAATTTATAGCTTTAAACTCTGGTCTAAATTTTAAGGCTTTTAATTTAGCTTCATTTATATTTTCCATAACTAAGCCCTGAGCTATTTCTTCTTTAACACTAGGCACCTGATCCTTGGCGAATAAGCCTAATGGCTCACCACTTTCTAGCCATAAATAATTAGCTAAAGCAAGTGACATCTCTTGAGCTTTTCTCTCTGCTTTAGCTCTTTTAAACAGTCTTTTCTGTAATTCTGTACTCACCTCTATATAAGCAAGCTGCGCAAGATTTCCGTATTCCACTTGAGCTTTTACAAAATCACTCTGCTCTGTAATTAAATCTACTAGATGATTCTCAACCTCAAGAACTTTAAAACTAGCATACCATTTCCAATACAATTCACTCGCTTTCTGTAAAACATCTAACTGTTTACGATAGAGAGTTAAATCAGCTATCGCTTCATTTAGAATCGCACTTTTTTCTTTAATACTTTTTGAGTTGTAAATAGCATCTCTTAACAGTGGTATCTGTGCTTCTATAAAATATTCACCACCAGAACCAGTTGGGGACAGAGGTGTCTTAATATCCCCTTCTGCAAATTTAGCCCCAGCCGACAACTTCGCTCCATAGCGAGTTAAAATATCTAAACTATTAGAGGAAGTAAATGCCTCCTGTTCCTTACCTGGAGCCGATGAACTATTATAAACATTGTAAGAGTTTTTAGAATTTAGCGAAGGGTCGAAAGCACCTTGGGTTTCTAAGCGCTTAGCATTAGCTTGATTACGCTTAAGTTTAGCTTGTAAAATCTGTGGATGGTTCTCACTGACTAGCTTTAGGAAATCTTGAAATTCCAGCTTATCCCAGATGATATTTTCACTATGAGGCTTGCGCGCAGCTTCAGTAAACAAAAGTCCCGAATTATATAAATCAAAATTTTCTTGAAAATCTACATCTTCAAGAAAATTAGCATTAAGCTTCAGTGGTGCTGTGGGCTTCTTAGCAGAGACCGAAACGACACTCAATAAAATAGAAAAAAATAAAGCTTGATATTTAAGCATAATTTAGATGATACTTTTCAATCTTCATTTTCCCTTTCCTAGCCCACCTTAGGAATTTTCCTCTTGTAAGTAGATTTAACTGGATTACTAATCATAGTCGGAGGGAAACCATTTAGGATACGCCAAAACTCATACCAAACCGGCACCTCATCTAATATCACCCAACCCACCACATTAGAACCTGGTCTAAGAAAGCTATTATTAGGCCAAGGCTTATCTTTTTTAGAATTAATCCTTTTATAATCAGGCTGAACCAGAATTCTATATTCACCTTCCTCATTAGCATTAGCATCTATAACTTTTACTATTCCAGGAAAAGTGCCTAAAGCTACAGTAGGCCAGCCAGAGAACTGTAAAGCTGGAAAACCCGAAAACTGTAAACGCACTTCCCTACCTATACTCACAAGTGGAGCAAAAACATCTGATATATACAGCTCTACAGCTTGATCTGAGCTTTTAGGCACTATAGTTAATAGATCAGAGCCAGATTTAACCGTCTCTCCTTGCCCTAAAACCTTTAGCCTTACGATCTGACCATCAGCTGGAGCGTATATCTTACGCTGGGTAATTCTACTTTCCATATTCGCTAAGTTAATATCTAACTTAAAAATCTCACTATTAATATCAGCCAATTTCTCAAAAGACTGTGCTAGTTTAGCTTCCGCTTCTTGTACCTTTAAAGCGGCTTCTGCGGAAACCTTATCATAACTAAAGCGTGACTGAGTTATATCCCTGCCAGCTATGCTGAGTTCAGCAGTAGAAGCCTCGTATTCTGATCTAGACTTCACTAAAGCTAATTCTGCAAGTTCAAAATCTCTTCTAGAGCTTAAGCCTTTTTCATAAAGTTTTTCACTACGAGAAAAATTAAGCTGTGCTGTCTTGAAATTCTGTTCAGCAGCTTTAAGCTTTTGCTGGCTTGCTATTTGCTTATCCTCTGTCTGCCTAATTTCTATTCCAGCATTAGGTACTGTCGCTGACTGGACTTTAAGTAAAGAATTTATCTGTCTTTCCAGAGTATTAATTAATCTTTCAATAGCATTACGTTTATCTAAATAGGCTAGCCGCTGCCCCTGCAAACGCTCTAACTGAGACTTATCTAAAAATTTCTCTTCTAATTCCTCTAGCTCAATTAAAAGCTGACCTCTTTCAACCCAATCACCCTCATGAATAGAGATATTAACAATTTTACCGCTAATCTGAGACTGCACTAACTGCGGTCTATTCATCGGCGAAAATACTGTAACCTTACCAACCCCAGTAATAGTCTGCCGCCAAGGCAAAAATAGAGAAATAAGAGCGACAAAAAAAACTGCACCGACTACATAGGCAAAGGTTTTTAAGATAAAAGGGGTTTCAATACTAGCTAAAGACCTCATATTAATTAGCCTCCCTTATTTTAAACTTAGCAAGCTCAGGGAAAAGCTGTGAGAATGCGGATTTAGTGTCATTTGAAAGATCATCTATCAAGCCTTTTTCTTTAATAGCACCATCTTCTAATAGGAAAATTTCTTTTGTTCTAGCCACTACTTCTGCGTCATGAGTGATATTCAGAATAGTCCAAGGATTTTTCAAATCAAAAATCTTATTAATAATTTTAAGCTTAGTCATTTCATCCATACCACCGAAAGCCTCATCTAGAATGAGAAGCTGTGGATTACCAATAATAGATCTAGCGATAAGTATTCTCTGCCTCTGCCCAAGTGAAATATTACGTCCCTCGCTTAAAAGCTGCGTATTAAGGCCTTTAGGATACTTTCTTAAATCCCTTTCGAGTTCAAGTAAGTCAATAACCTTATCTAATGAATCTTTTTCTAAAGCATTACGCCCGAGTAAAATATTCTCTTCTACTGTCCCAGAGAAGATTTCATTAAAATCACTTACTAATGCAAAGCTGGTTCTTAAACTATCTAAATCTATAGAACGAATATCCCGACCATCTATAAAAATATGCCCTGAATTAATTTCATAGAGACCAGATAAAATATAAGCTAAAGAAGTCTTACCTGATCCACTCACTCCGACTAAACTTGCTCTAGCACCAGAGCTTAGCTCCATATTTAATTTATTAAAAACCTTAACTGAATCATTATATGAAAAATCCACATCTATAATCTTAATCTCAGAGCCGATTTCACTAGGCTCAAGTAAAATACCATCTTTCTTTTCTACCCCAAGTTTACTAATGTAACTTACCTTATCTATCGCTGTAAGCAGATCATACCAAGTCTCTATTTTCTGAACTATCTTATCTATAGACGAAAGTATCATAAGTATAATAATTTCTGAAGCCACTAACTGACCGAGTGTCATCCTTCCATTAATAACGAGCCAAGCTCCTATAGATAAAACCCCTGCACTTGCAAAAGCTTCAAATAAATAACTGCCTGAAAACTGCCTCAGTATTACTTTAAAATGCTGTTTACGATCTGAAAGATAGTTTAAAATCTTCTCATCAAGATGATTTAAGAGAAAATCTTCTTTAGCATTCATCTTAAAACCGACATTACACCTAGCGATCTCCTCTAACCAATAAGCTACTTTATACTTAGAGCTCGACTCGGCAAGACTAGTCTCTAAGCCTCTATAGCCAAGAATTACAATTAAGAAAATAACTGCTATTAAAAAAATATCAAAAATAATTAAAATAGGATGATAAATGCCCATAATAATTAAACCAACAAGTATTTGTAAAATAGCAGCTGGCACTTCTAAAAGTATCAAGGTAAGAGACTTTTGTATAGTCACCGTATCAAAAAATCTATTAACTAATTCTGGCGCATATACCTCAGAAAGATGTTTTTGTGCGACTTTAAGCAATCTAGAAGCCGTCTGCCACGAGATTTTAGCAAAAATCTTTCTCTGTAATATCTCTGTAATATAGAGCTGCAATATTCTTAAAACGCCAAGAAAAATTAGACCAAATAAAACTCCAATAGAGATTATGACTAAAGGCTGTATAAGAACACCTGTCGAAATAATATTAACTATAATCTGTGCGCCAAGTGGCACAGCTAGATAAATAAGACTAATGAAAATCGAATACGCAAGAAAAACAATGAGTATCTGCTTCTCAGCAAATAATATATTGATTAGTTCTTTATATATTTTTTTATTAGACGACATCTATACGCTAGCTAAATCATCTCTACGAGAATAATTCAACTCTGGAAAGTAAAGATTCTGCATACGATCTCTATAAGCTCTTAAGTTTTCAGCTGTCTTAGAAAGCTCATCTAAAGGTGATGTAAATTCATTTATTAAAAGACTGGAGACAAAAGCATAAGCAGTAGTATCCACTAAAGAAACTCTATCACCCATCAAGAAAGGTTTAGCACCAAGCTGATCTACGATGGCTCTTAAATCTTTCATACCATAATGATAAATTTCATTTCTTGAATGCCTGCCAATACCTTGAGCCATAAGCTTAGATTTAAATTGCTGCTTAAGCATGCTTGGTAAAAACATTTTCAAGACTGGGGGCAGAAAACCAAACCAAGCTGATTCAATTACATGCCAGTTATCAGTCATACGGTTATAAGCCATAACCCAGATAAGACTCTCCTCAAAAAGCCTCTGGAATGAATGAGCGACTGCTTTTTCTTGAATAGATAGGTGTGAATCTAAATCAACATTAAACTCCGCAGATAAATATTCTAATATAAAAGTAGAATCTGCTATTTCTTTACCTTTATGAATAATGTAGGGAAGCTTTCCTTTAGGACCTTTCGAAGGATTAACTTCCTCAATAATTTCGTAAGGGATACCAGCTATACGCATAAAAGTTTCGACTTTCATACAATATGGACTAGCATTCGGTAGTCCGAACATGGCAGGGAACTGAACAAGTTTTACTATTTCTGAGTTTTGATTATCCATAAGGTAAATTCTAAACCTAGTTTATAGTTTAGTAAAGCACTAAACTAAAGCTTCAACTGCTTTAACTAAGTTACCTAAAGCAGCTTTATCGTTACCTTCAAAATAGACCCTACACATAGCTTCTGTACCACTTGGTCTTGCTAAGAACCAAGAACCATTATCTAGATAGACTTTTACCCCTTCTTTAAGGTCTACTTTTATTACTTTAAAATCAGCTATCTCTGTAAAACTAGGATTTTTAAATACGGCGATAAAATTATCTTTCTGAACACCATCTATATGAAGATCTAATCTGTCATAAAAATACTGCTTACCAACAAACTCCTGTACTTCTTGCCAGAGCTGAGAAAGAGTTTTATTAGTCCTAGCCAAAATTTCAGCAGTTAATAAAATCGCAAGTATGCCATCTTTTTCTGGAATATGACCATGAATACTCATACCACCAGACTCTTCAGCGACGATAAGCATATCCTGCTTACGCATTAAATCACAGAGCCACTTAAAGCCTACTGGTGTTTCTATGCATTCGATACCAAATTTCTTAGCTAATTCATCAAAAAGATGAGTAGTAGCAAGTGTTCTTGCTATAGAACCTCTAAAGCCTTTTTCTTCATAGAGAAATTTAGCGACTACAGGTAAGACTTTATTTGCTGGATAGAACTCTCCCTTATCGTCAATGAAAGCAAATCTATCAGCATCCCCATCATTAGCAGCACCCAAATTAGCAGAAGATTTAATAACAGTCTCTTTTAGTTCTACTAAGCGTTTTACAGTAGGATCTGGTAAAGAGCCTCCAAAAGTAGGATCTACAGTATTATGCAGAGCTATAACTTCAAAACCCGCATCTTCAAGTAACAGATTAACAAAATTCTTTCCTACACCGTGAAGTGAGTCATATACAACTTTAACTTTCTGATTTGAATTCACTTTACGCAAAAAATCAAAGTCAATAACAGTCTTAATGTAACTTGCGTAAGGCTTTTTAGCATCGAATGCACTGTTTAAGCCAATAGCTTTGTGAGCCTTAGCCATAATCTTTTCAGCGTAAGCTTCATCAGATACGAAATTCTCTATCTCTTCTAAAATAGCATTAGTAATCTCGACAGAAGCTGGTCCTCCATATTCTGGAATAAATTTAATCCCCATGTACTCTGGGGGATTATGGCTCGCAGTGAACATTAAAGCACCATAACTTGGCTCAGCTTGAGCAGCAAAAGCAATAACTGGAGTAGCTATCGGCTCAGCAATAAACTTTACATCAATACCAAAAGAATTAAATATATTCGCCGAAAATTTAGCGAATTGATCAGCGAGAAATCTTGCGTCGTAGCCTATAAATACTGGTCTTTCATCTTTAAAGTTTTTTAATATATAAGCAGAAATAGCTTTAGTAACAAGCTCTAAATTATCATAAGTAAACTCTTTAGCTATTAAAGCCCGCCATCCATCTGTACCAAAACGTATCTGATGAGAACTAGAAGGCTTGGAAATTGCTTGCATAATTTTATTTTAACAAAGATATGCACTTACGTCATTGAGTTTAAGCTTATTCATATGCGAAAATCAGAGACGGACCTGCTATTATCTGTGCCAGAGTTTGATGCGAAAATGAATATAGCCCTAACGGGCATCATGGGGGCGGGGAAAAGCTCTGTCGGTTCTAAATTGGCGAAATATCTCAGACGCAAGTTTATCGACTTAGATGGCTATATAGAAAAACAGGAAGGCAGAACAGTTAAAGAAATTTTCGAAGTCGAAGGCGAAACTTATTTTCGTGCAGTAGAGAAAAGAGCTTTAAATGAAGTTTTCAGTAATAATAATTTAGTAATTGCTTTAGGTGGCGGTTCTATCGTCGATACTAACAATAGAGACTTAATCCGCAAAAGATCTAAACTTATAACACTGCTTGCAGACATAGACACCATCTCAGATAGAGTAGAGCATAAGACTCATAGACCCTTACTTAAAGGCACCGATCAAAAAGAAACTCTTATAAATCTATGGGAATCACGCAAAGATGCTTATATGGATACAGACTTACAGGTTTCAACTCAAAACCGTTCAGTAGATAGTATCGCAAAATTTATAATCTCTGAATTGAATTTAGAAGAAATCGCTTACGGCAGGTTAAACGTCGAAATCCCACGCAATTCTCGCTCTTACGACATTCTTTTCGATGATTTACTGAAAATTAACTTAAAAAAATTAGATTTTGGTCGTAAAATACTGGTATTGAGTCAAGCTGGAGTACCTGATCAATACAGGAATCGCCTCAAATCCGTCCTAAGTCATCATTTTGAGGTTCATTCTTTAATACTGGAAGATGGTGAAAAGAATAAAGACTTTTTTAACTACCAGATCATAGTCCAGAACTTACTTAGTCATAAATTTGAGCGCAAAGATACAGTTATTACTCTTGGTGGTGGTGTAGTCGGTGATATGGGTGGCTTCGCTGCATCTACTTATCACAGAGGTATTAATTATGTTCAGATACCTACCACTCTACTGTCTATGATAGATTCTTCAGTCGGTGGTAAAACTGGAGTTAATGTTCCAGAAGGGAAAAATTTAGTCGGTTCCTTTTATCAACCCAATTTAGTTTTCATTGATGTAGCTCACCTAGAGACACTTCCAGATAAAGAATTTAAAAGTGGGCTTGGTGAACTTATAAAATATGCCCTGCTCGGTCATCAATGGGATTCTTTAATCGTAGAAGATGAGGATGATAGCTTCTTTAACTACATCGATAGAAATCATAAAGCGATAATGGGCCGAGACCCAGAGACTCTCAGTAAAATCATTAGACACTGCTTACAGATTAAAACTAATATAGTAATTAATGATGAACGTGAATCGGGAATTAGGATCCACCTTAATCTAGGTCATACTTTTGGTCATGCTTTAGAAGAAGCTACTAATTACGAAAGATATAGTCACGGTGAAGCTGTAGCTATAGGCATTATCTGCTCTTGTTACCTAGCAGAGCAGATAGACATCTTCAGCCCAATCTTAACTAATAAAGTTATAGAATTAATGAAAAGCTTTGAAATGGAGTACCAGATTCCGGAGGATATAGATATAAATGATTTAATCACAGCGATGAAGCATGATAAGAAAGTCGAACAAGGTCAATTAAAATTTATACTTCCCCGAGAGCGTATAGGTTCTGTTTCCACTATTAAAGATATAGCTCCTAAACTCGTTAAAAAAGTCCTTAAAAGAAACCAAAAGGATTTAAGTAGCTGTAATAAAGATAAATAAGCCAAGGATATAACTATGACGAGATTATTACTAGAAGATGGCAAAGAATTTATAGGTAAAGGAATCGGCAGTAGTGAGACTTGCTTCGGTGAAATAATTTTCAATACCAGCATGACTGGCTATCAAGAAATACTTACAGATCCTAGTTACACTGGGCAGATAATCAGCTTCACATATCCTGAAATTGGCAATTATGGCTGCAATACTGTAGACATGGAAAGTAGTAAACCCTACGCCAAAGGGGTAGTAATAAAAAATCCTAGTCCAATTAGCAGCAATAGCAATTCGGAACAAAGCCTAGAGGAATTTCTTGTGCAGCATGGTGTGACTGGAATCTATGGTATAGATACTCGTGCCTTAACTAAACATCTTAGAGACAAGGGTTCCATGAAAGCAGCTATAGCAGATGATTCAGTGAGTAAAGAAACACTCATGGGACAGCTGAATAATCATCCCAGTATGGATGGTCTAGACTTAGCTTCCACTGTCAGTTCTCAAGAGATTAGCACACACAGACCTGATCCAAATAAAATCTATTCCCTATCTAGTGTTCATCCCGTTAATAAATCTACTGAAACCTTAAAAGTAATCGCTTTTGATTTTGGGATTAAGCAGAATATTATAAATAAACTTCTAGAAAGGAACTGTGAAGTAGAACTAGTTCCAGCAAATACTTCCGCGGAATATGTTTTAAAACAGAATCCAGATGGCATATTTCTCAGTAACGGACCTGGTGATCCAGCTGCTGTAAGCTACGCGATAGAAACTATTAAAACTTTAGTTAAAGAATTTAAGAAACCGATATTCGGCATATGCCTTGGGCATCAGCTATTAGCCCTATCTCAAGGTGCTAAAACCTATAAGCTCAAATTCGGTCATAAGGGAGCTAATCACCCTATTAAAGAAATAGAATCTTCCAAGATAGAGATAGCTAGTCATAATCATGGCTTCGCTGTTAGTACAGATGATTTACCATCTAATATCACTATTAGCCACTTAAATATAAATGATAATACTGTAGCTGGCTTAAAACTAAACAATCGTACAGATGTATTCTCTGTTCAATATCACCCAGAAGCTAGTCCAGGACCGCATGATAGTGATTACCTGTTTGACCGTTTCATCGATATGATATTAGCTAATTAAGGGCGTGTAGCCGAACGAACAAATTCAACGCAGAAATTGGAGTTCCGCTATACGCCCAATAAGGCGAGGAAAGCTTCGCCATATTTCTTTAACTTAGCTTGACCAACTCCAGTGATACTGCTCATTTCATCTAAGTTTTGAGGCTTGCTTGCAGCCATTTCTTTTAATGTCGTATCATGGAAAACCATATAAGGAGCTAGTTTATGCTCTTTAGCTAAACTTAATCTAAGTGCCTTTAACTTATTAAATAACTGTTCATCAACAGCTAAATCACCTTTAGATTCACCTGCCCCAGACTTAGATTTAGATTTAAGCTTAGTTAATTTCTCTTTAGATTTAGCTGGTAGAATATCTTCCCTTAAGAAGATCTCCTGCTCACCTTTTAAAGCCTTACTAGAAGCTTCATTAAGCTTCAAAATACCGTAAGAGTCCATATCTACATCAATTAAACCTAAAGCTACCATTTGACGAAATATTGATTTCCACTGCGATTCAGAATATTCCACACCAATACCAAAGGTACTAAGTTCATTATGCCTGAGTTTTATAATGCGCTCATCGGTCTTACCTAAGAGAATGTTTATATTATGCAGAACACCGAAACGCTGCTGAGTACGATAGATACAAGAAAGTGCTTTCTGAATAGCTACAGTACCATTAAATCCCTTAGCTGGTTCTAAACAATTATCACAATTACCACAACTAGTCCAAGACGGCTTTTCATCAAAATACTCAAGCAGAATCTTTCTTCTACAAGGTAAAGCTTCAACAAAGCCTATTAAATCCTCTAGCTTTTTATTCTCTATCATCTTCTGCTCTTTAGGGGCAGCAGAGGCTTGTATAAACTGCCTGAGCTTAACAATATCTTCAGCACCATAGACCATAAAAGCATTAGCTTCTAAACCATCTCTACCAGCGCGTCCAGTCTCTTGATAATAGGCTTCTATACTTTTAGGTAAATCTAAATGAGCGACAAACCTTACATCTGGTTTATCTATCCCCATGCCAAAGGCAATGGTAGCCACCATTATCACAGATTCTTCTTTAATAAAACGAGACTGATTCTTTTCACGTTTTCTAGCATCTAAACCAGCGTGATAAGGATATGCATTAAAACCTTGTTTAGTAAGCCATTCTACTGTTTTATCCACCTTGGCTCTAGAAAGACAGTAGACTATACCTGAATCATTAGGATGTTCGGATTTAATAAAATCAAGCAACTGCTTCTTCTCATTATTTTTCGGCTGTATTTTATAACGAATATTTTTCCTATCAAAGCTAGAAATAAATATCCGAGCTGATTCTAAATTTAAATACTTAATAATGTCTCGCTGAGTACGTTCATCAGCAGTAGCAGTTAAAGCTACTCTAGGAACATCCGGGAATCTCTGCTTTAGCTTAGAGAGTTCAGTGTAATCTGGACGAAAATCATGTCCCCACTGTGAAACACAGTGAGCTTCATCTATAGCAAATAAAGAAAGCTCACAGTCACTTAGACAGTCTAAAAAATCATCAGTATTCAGGCGTTCTGGTGAAACATAGACTATATCAAGCTCACCATCTATCATCTGTTCTTTTACAGCAAAAGCCTGCTCCATATTCAAAGAAGAGTTTAATAACGCAGCTTTCACGCCAAGCTCTTTTAAAGCATCGACTTGATCCTGCATAAGAGCGATAAGAGGTGAAATAACTATAGTTAAGCCAGCCATACATAGAGCTGGAACTTGGTAGCAGAGGGATTTTCCTCCACCAGTAGGCATTAAAATTAAAGCATCGCCTCCTGAAATAATATGATCGACTATTTCAGCCTGTTTATCCCTAAACTGAGAATAACCAAAAACTGTTTTTAAAACATATAGCGGGGAAGCTGTATTAATCTCAGTTTTAGTCATAGAATCAACAGTCTCTCGGAGACTGACCCACAACTACATTTTCTGCGTTGTACATCAGTCTCTTATTATAGAGCAAAGAGAAGCAGTTTTCTTTTCTTTAGTTTAAGATTAAATATGTGAAACAAAGCTCTAGTATCAATTCTACTGACTATAAAGGACTTAGCCAAGAAGAAGCCCTAGAGCGATTAAAAAAAGACGGTCCAAACGAGCTTACTGCAGCAAATCCGAGAAATTTTTTCACGATTAGCTTAGATGTTATTAAAGAACCAATGTTTATATTACTGGCTCTTTGCTGCATACTATATATAATTTTAGGTGACCTAGAACAAGCACTTATACTATCGGTTTTCGTCGCTGTAATCATAGGTATTACCCTGTTCCAGTCATGGAAAACAGAAAGCACCTTGAACGCACTTAAAGATTTAAGCAGTCCTAAGTCACTTGTCATAAGAGATTCTCAAGAATTATATATACCGAGTCGTGAATTAGTTATAGATGACATTCTTGTATTAAACGAGGGCGATAAAGTAGCGGCTGACGTCATAGTCTTAAATACCGCAAATCTAATGGTCGACGAATCTTCACTCACTGGTGAATCTGTACCTGTAAGAAAAAACACATGGGCAGAGGGATCTACCATCACCAGACCGGGCGAAGAAGGTGGAGTTGTAGTTTACAATGGCACGCTTATCACTCAGGGAATGGCTTATACAAAAATAATCGCTATTGGTAAAAACACTGAGTTAGGTAAAATTGGCAGTGCGCTGAAATCTATCACCAAAAATGATTCAAGATTTCAGCTAGAAGTTGCAAAATTAGTCAATAGAATGCTTATCATCGCTGGGGTTTTATCCCTAGTGATAATAGGCTGCTTTGCATTAAGGAACGATCTACTTAAAGGTCTACTGACTTCCATTACTTTTGCGATAGCTATGCTGCCAGAGGAAATCCCAGCCGTTTTAACTATTTTTATGGCTCTAGGAGCTTTTCGCATTTCACAGAAAAATGTCCTAACGCGAAAAATGGCTGCTATTGAGACACTTGGCTCAATTACAGTACTCTGTTCTGATAAAACTGGAACTTTAACAGAGAACAAGATGAAGCTCAGTGAAGTATTCCACCAAGGAGAATCTTATAAAATATCTAAAGAGCCTTTACCTGAGAAGTTTCATCATTTAATAGAGTTTGCTATTTTGGCGAGTAAAGAAAATTCCTTCGACCCCATGGAGAAAGCCTTAATGAAGATGATTTCTACTAATTTAGTAGACTCTGAGCATTTACATCAGGACTGGAAATTAATACAAGAGTATCCTTTATCTAAAGACCTATCAGCTATGTCAAGAGCTTGGACTAGCAAAGATAAAAAAGAATTTTCTTTTTATTCTAAAGGCTCACCTGAAGCAATTTTCGACTTATGTCACCTAAATACTGATGAAATTAAAGAACTAACAGTCGTAGCCACTGATCTTGCCTCTAGAGGCTTAAGAGTACTTGGTGTTGCTAAATCAAAATCAACATTAGAATACACTCCAGATGAGCAACATGACATAGATTTTGAATTTTGTGGGCTACTTGGGTTTTCCGATCCTATTCGACCAGGTGTAAAAGAAGCAGTAGCAGACTGCTATAGTGCTGGAATAAAAGTCATCATGATAACTGGTGATTATCATATTACAGCTCAAAATATCGCTACCGAGATAGGATTAAAAAATCCCGATAAATTTATTACTGGAAATGATTTAGCCAAACTCAGTGACGAAGAGCTTCAAGAAAGAATTAAAAATACCAGCATTTTTTCAAGAGTCATCCCTGAACAAAAACTGAGAATCATTAATGCCTTAAGAAAAAACCAAGAAATCATCGCCATGACTGGAGATGGCGTCAATGACGCTCCAGCACTTAAATCAAGTGACGTCGGCATAGCCATGGGAGCCACTGGAACTAATGTCGCACGGGAATCAGCAGATTTAATATTATTAGATGATAATTTTTCTTCTATAGTCTCAGCGATTAAGCTCGGGAGAAGGATTTTTGAAAATCTTAGAAAAGCTATGTCTTACATAGTCGCCGTACACATTCCTATAGCGGGTTTGACTTTAATACCTGTTATTTTCAGTAACTTACCTACTATTTTTTTTCCGATTCACGTAGCTTTTTTAGAATTAATTATTGATCCTACTTGCTCTATAGTTTTCGAAGCAGAACCAGCAACTAAAGACTCTATGCTAAAAGCACCTAGAAAAATGACTGAGCCTATTTTAAACCACAAGAAGCTAATTAGCAGCGTCTTACAAGGTTTTTCAGTACTATTACTAGTACTAAGCGTATATTTACTAGCAGTGCAAGCTAAAAAACCAGAAGGCGAAATTCGCCTCTTAAGCTTCGGGACTTTATTAATCGGTAATTTTTTCTTAGCCTTAGTTAATAAATCTTGGACACATAAATCAATCTCAGAGGCTTTCTTTGAAAATAAAGCTTTTATTATCGTCCTACTAGTCGTGATTAGTAGCTTTAGTTTAATAGTATTTTTACCGAGCTTAAGACACTGGTTCTATTTTTAGCGACTGTTACGGATGCACAGTTCTTGCGTTAATGATATTTTATTATATTCCTTGCCATGCCCTTAAATATCAGTTCATGCACTGGCACTAAAGAATACCAGTAAATTATGCCAAATAAACCATGTGGTCTAAAGGTAGCCTTCTGCTCTAAAGTACCTCCATCCTCAGCAGTCCCATTAGCAGTCACTTTAAACTCTAGCCAAGCCTCACCAGGGATTTTCATTTCAGCAA
>RFQS01000071.1 GCA_009924885.1 Pseudomonadota bacterium
AGCAATTTTAGATCGCTTCCTCTATGTCTCCGTTAATTACTTCAAGCCTCTTACTTTAAATAGAATTAAATTAGGGGCGGCTTAATGGGTAATCAGAAATAACTATTTTAGTTAAATTCCTTTACCGAACAGTCGAACTGTTGCCGAACGTGCAAGTTCAAGGCCGAGGAGGACGAATGACCGCAGTGTACTTGCAGTACATGAGGATCATGAGGACGACGAAAACGCAGAAATTGGAGTTCGGTAACAGTTCTAAGAAGTAAGCTATTCAATTAAGCTTACTTCTCTGGGGATAAGTTAAAATTATAACCATGCAAAGCTTAGCTGAATTCCATACTAAAACTAATAATCAGCTTTTTTCGATAGATCACTCTAATATCTGGCATCCATTTACACAGGAAAAACTTTATCCGACTAAATTTTTAGTCAAAAGTGCTAAGAATGAGATGCTCAATGTTATAGACGAAACAGGTAAAGAAACTCAATTGATCGATGGTATATCCTCATGGTGGGTAAATATACATGGCCACTGTAATAAATATATTAATGAAAAAATTAAAGAACAGATCGATAAATTAGAACACGTTATGTTCGCAGGTTTTACACATGAACCAGCTATTGAGCTAGTAGACCGTGTTCGAAGAATTTTACCTCGCGTAGATATGACTCTTCACGATACCGCTCCTACATTAAACCGTGCTTTTTTTTCTGATAATGGTTCGACTTCAGTAGAAGTCGCTATTAAAATGGCAACCCAGTTCTGGCATAACCAAAACTTTGAAAATAAAAAGCGTATTATTGCATTTAAAGATAGTTACCACGGTGATACCGTAGGTGGCATGTCGACAAGTGGCACCTTCATGAACTCAGCTTTTAAAAGCCTGATGTTTCCAGTAGATTTTGTCAGCTCTCCAGCTCCGAATTTTGGACGCAGAGATAAGAATCTGAGCATCGCTGAGCATGAGCTTTTTATCGAAAAAGAAATAGAAAAAGCTGGTAAACAAAGTATAAAAGAGATAGAGAAATTACTAGAATTACACCCTAATAAATTTTCATGTATCATCATAGAGCCTTTAATACAGGGATCTGGTGGAATGAAATTTCACAGTGTAGAATTTTTGAGATCATTAAGAAAACTCAGTCGTGAAAATAATGTCCTATTAATCGCAGATGAGGTTTTTACGGGCTTTGGCAGGACTGGAGATGATTTCGCCTGTAAAGAAGCGATTATAGTACCAGATATAATCTGCTTATCCAAGGCACTCACTGGTGGTTATCTGCCTATGGGCTTAACCTTCTGTACTGATGAAATCTATGAAGCCTTTTACTCAGATTCTCGATTGAAAGCATTTTTCCATGGTCATTCTTATACAGCGAATCCCCTTGCCTGCACTGCTGGTATAGCGAGCTTTGATTTATATACTAAAGAAAAGCGATTAGATGACGTAAAATTCATTAATTCAAAAATGACCCAAGCTTTAAAAACTCCAGACCTGCTTCTACACCCCCTAGTCAGAAATATTAGGATAATGGGAGCAGTGGCTGTAGTTGAGCTTGAGACTCAGAAAGAAAGTAATTATTTCGATGAGTTTGGACCGATACTATATCAAAAATTTTTAAGTAAAGGAATATTATTAAGACCGCTTGGTAATACCCTCTATTTTATGCCACCTTACACTATTAGCGTCTCTGCTCTTGAATATTGCCTAAAAACTATTAAAGAAGTAATAAGCGAACTTGAATATAGCGTTTAATCAATTCAACACTTTAGTAGATCTGAGCCAAGCTCAGCCATTAGCTTTTATCATCGCTTTATTTTTATCTTATATACTTACCCCTATCATCAAGGAAAGGGCTGGCTTTACCACAAGAAAAGAATTAGAGGCTGATCGCTGCTATGCTAGCGTAAAAGATAAAGTTAAGACCCTCTCTACACCTAGATTAGGTGGATTATCCATATTAATTTCAACAGCACTTACAGTAGTTGTTTTTATAATAGTCTACGGCAGATTCACTCCTGCTGGTATTAAGCATTTAGAACTAGAAGCGATAATCACTGGCAGTACCATGATCTTCCTAATCGGCTTACTTGATGATATAAAACCTTTACCTTGCATAGCGAAACTTCTTGGACAAATTTCAGCAGCTTCCATCACTTCACTACTGGGTTTGAAAATTAAATTCCTCGCAAACCCTCTCTACTATTTCGATCACAGCCTGAGTCCACATATAAAACTTGATGCCATTTCCAGTTTTTTAATCACAGTAGCTTTTCTCGTGCTTATCAGCAATGCCATAAATTTAATAGATGGCATAGATGGATTAGCAGCTGGAGTAAGTGTCATTTCAGCAGTAGCGATTTGGGCTATTAGTCTCAGTCCTCTCCTGTACAGACCAGATGCAGCCATACTTGCAGCCACCTTAGCTGGAGCGAGCTTAGGCTTTCTACGTTATAACTTTAATCCAGCTAGAATGTTTCTCGGCGATAATGGTTCCTATCTTCTCGGCTTCGTTCTCGCTTCCCTTTCCTGTCTCGGTCTTGCAAAGAAGATTACAGTTGCCATCATAACCCCATTACTTATTTTAATCTTCGCATTACCACTATTAGACTGCTTTTATACGATAATCAGAAGATCTCTAAATAAAAAAGATATCTTAAAGCCAGACTCAGAACACCTGCATCATCAGCTAGAAAACTTAGGACTTTCACATAAGCAAATAAATTACTTAATTTACTCTCTAAGTCTTTTTTGTGGAGGCTTAGGCTGCTTTGAAGTCGGCTATGAAGTAGGTATCAGTTACCTAGTTATAATTGGCTCTATAGCTGCTATTTGGCTTGTTTTCAGTTTTATCTTCAATTTTAAGAAGCAGCGGTTTTAGCAGGACGCAGAAATTGAAGATTGCGAGTAGTCCCCTCAGAGAGACCGCTGCACAGCGCGCAGTTTCAAGGCTGACGAGGACGAATGACCGCAGTGTACGAGTAATTTCTAGCGATGCCGAGGATGCGAGCCATGTAAGTGGCTCATATCCGAGCAAGCAGAAATACAAGCTTGATTTATCAAGCTTACATGAGGATCACGAGGACGACGAAAACGCAGAAATTGAAGATTGCGAGTAGTCCCCTTTTAGAGGACGTTTACTGTAAGTACAGAAGACTTACCCGGAGCATTTGCACCATCACCTAAGTAATTAGCTGTAATAGTGTAAGTTCCACGTGTGTTGAATCTTGCAATTATAGACGCTGACTTCATATGCCCAAAACCAGTTAATGCTGCGGTGCCATAATTAGTGCCTTTAGAATCAGTGAAACTGACACTGCCAGTAGGATTAGTACCATAAACCAGTCCGATTATATTCGTAGAGAAACCTGCTCTAGCAAATATCGCTGTCGGAATAATGGATACGATAGCAGTTTGTTTTACTTGAACTAGCACTGGCACAGAAGTCACTGACATAAAATTAGTGTCGCCTAAATACACGGCCGTAATAAACCTAGCACCAGATAGTGTAATCGGCACACTTATAGAACCGCTACTAGATTTAAGACTACCAGAGAGGTTTACGCGACCTAAAACCACACCACCATCTTTAATTTCGACAGTACCAGTCGGGAAAGCACCTAGCGTTTCAGAATTTGTAAGCTGAACTTGAGCCTGTACCAGTCCACCAGCATTTACAGCATTAGGAGTTAACTGTAAAGTAATAGCTGGAGCTATTTTAACTGAGACAGTAACTGGAGCTGAAGTGACTGTAGAGTTATTAAGATCCCCCTTGTATACAGCTTTTACAACTTGATTACCAATAGAATTAAAGCTGGTAGAAAAAACAGCCGTTTTTAAATTCGCAGTACCAGAAAGTAATATGGAGCCTAAAACCTGATTGCTCGCATTTGTAAAATCTACACTGCCAGTAGGATTTACACCAGTGATACTAGCCGTAAAATTTACTACTTGTCTTAGACCAGCAATAAGAGTATTAGTTGTGATAGTAGCAAGAGCTGAAGCTTTATTTACCGCAATAGCAGTCGCGGGCGAGCTACTTACATTATTATTCGCATCACCATTGTAAGTAGCGATAATACTCTTAGTCGCAGTATTAGGAATGGCTACTGAGAGAACTGCGTTTTTAGAGTTTCCTATTCCCGTTAAATTACTAATTCCTAAGACTGTAGAATTAGTCGCATCAGTAAAGGTTACAGAGCCAGTTTGATTAATACCCGTCACATTCGCTGTTAAAACAGTAGTCTGTCCAGCTGTCACGATATTAGGATTAATAGTAAGCTTCGTAGTACTATTTGCTTTACTTAAAGTAATATCAAATGAAGCTGAGCTTACAGCATTATTACTCGCATCACCACTGTATGCAGCAGTAATAGTGCGCTTTCCAGCTTGTGAAAATATCTGGTTCAAAGTAGCGACACTAGTTTTAGCACTACCAGTGAGGTTTATACTACCTACAGATACACCATTATCAAAGAGCTTTACAGTTCCAGTCGGGAAGCTAGTATTTAATGTATTCGCTACCACAGTAGCGGTTAAAGCCAGTGGCTGTCCTGCTGTAGCTGTTGTGGGTGTGACTTTCAAAGAAATACTCGGAGTAGTTTTCACGGCTAAACTAAATAAAGCTGAACTACTTGCATTATTATTAACATCACCAGCATACGCCGCACTGATAGACCTAGTTCCCACGGTAGAAAAAGATACTGAGAGATTAGCTGTTCCAGCAGTATCCGTACTAACTAAAGCAGCCGTACCTAAAACTTTATTATTAGTAGTATCTGTAAAGACCACATTACCAGTAGGTTTAAAGCCGGTCACCGTAGCTGTTAGATTAATAGTTTTATTAGGTTCAGCTATGCCAGAAGGAAGACTTAACCTAGTAATGGTATTCGCTTTCACTACCGAAAAATTAATAGGAGCTGAACCCGCTGGATCATTCTTAGCATCACCGCTATAGGTAGCACTAATAGTCCTATCTCCAAGAGTTAGGAAAGTCGCATTATATGAAACTGATTTACTATTAGCTGTTCCAGTTAAATTTACAGTCGCTATCGCTGATGGATTTTTCGTATCTACGAAAGTAACAGTCCCGGTGGGATTCGCTCCAGAAACGGCAGCTACTAATAAAACTGACTTCCCTATCTCAGCTGGATTAGGAGCTATACTCACAAAAACCCTACTTGCTGTACTCAAAGAGGAAGGCTCTAATCTTTTTGCGTCAAAAGCCACTCTAGCACCAGTGTTATCAAAGACTTCTAGTATTAAAAAATTATCCTTAGCCTTATCAAGAACTAAATTATTAAAAAGAGGGGCTTTCACTACAGGCGTGAAACCTTTAAATAAAAGCGTTTTAGCAGAGCCATCTAAATTAGGCATATATGAAAGCTCATATCTAGCAAAATTTGCAGCAGAAGCAGTCCCCTGTACTAATTTAGTATTAAGGCTTACAGAGCTAATTTCAGCCGTCGCTTTATTCTTAAGAGCAAGAGAAGAATCTACCATAGGTTTTACACGAGAGGTGAAATAGCTTCGCAAAAAAGCTAACTGCTCAGTTCCCGTATTAGGAGCAGAAAAAGCATTTCTAATTCTCTGCTGCACCTGTTCTAAAGTTAAACTAGGCTCGCTTGCTTTAATCAAAGCAGCTACCCCAGCCACATGCGGTGCTGCCATAGAAGTTCCACTATACCTTATGTATTCAACAGGATTAGCCGCCCTAACTACAGAAGCTGATGTCGAAATAATTTCAACACCAGGAGCTGAAATATCTATCAAAGAACCAAAATTAGAGAATGAAGCTGCTTTAAAGTTTTTATCTAAAGCTGCAACCGTAATAACAGAAGGGATTCCAGCTGGAGTATATTGAGCAGCATCAGCTCCATCATTGCCCGCAGCGACTATTACTACAGTACCTAATGCTTGAGCATAATTCACTGCATCCAGTAAAAAACCTGGTGTACTTGCTCTTGCTCCCAGTGACATATTAATTACATCAGCACCATTATCAGCAGCCTGTTTCATCGCATTAGCTGCTGCTGATAGATCACCAGAGCCAGCTGAATTTAAAACCTTCATGCACATAATCTTGGCTTTAGGAGAGACTCCTACCACACCAATAGAATTATTAATAACAGCAGCGATAGTTCCTGAAACGTGCGTACCATGACCACCACTACGATAAGCTGGTGTGTAATGATCATCTATAGGATCTGAATCATTATTAATATAGTCATAGCCTAAAACGAACTGCCTAACTCTAGAACTCAATTCAGTACCGCTGATTTTCCCGTCTTTTGGGTTTATATCTAAATCATTTAAATCTATTATTCTATCTGAATTCGTGTCGCTGACTAAGGCTGGATTAACCCAGATATTACTCCAAAGATCAACCAGATTATAATCAACACCAGTGTCCAAAACAGCTACAATGGAACCTTCTCCCTGATTAATATCCCAAGCATCAGAAGATTTTATGGCTTTTATGCCCCATAAGTTATCTGGATTGGCATCAGTTAAATTATAGAAAGGATCATTTGCCGTGGCTTGCGTATAAATAGTAATATCTTCTTCGACACTCTCTACATTTAGATTAGCTTTTAAAGCTTTTTTTGCTTTCTTTAATTCTTCTCTAGATTCAAAATTAACCTTATAAACCCTATCAAACCCATAACTTGCTTCTATTTCCTTGGCTTTTTTCTGTCTTTCTAAATATTTTTCAAGACCTTGAACAGCTAAGCTATTTCCAGAGGTAAAATTACTTGATCCTCCAGTTAAGACAGTAGTATTATCAAGGCTTCCGAAAACTGCCTTAAATTTCTCCGAGTCTAAACCCAATGCATCAAAATCAATACTAGACAGAGCTGGTGATTTAGATTTTTTAAATTTCACGATTAGACTATTATTTTCTGATACTACTTCTGATTTGTTCTCTATAAATTCAGCATTTAGAGGCACATTTATAAACAATAAAGTTATAACTAGAGTTAAAGAAACTAAGGGTTTAATTAATAATCGGAAATTTTTTATAAGCAAAAGAGAAGCCTCCAATTTAGTAAATCGGAGGCTTTTATTCAAGAAATATGGCTAGACTTATTTAAAGTCTTAAATCTAGAGTATTTAGACTAGTCTTATAATTGCACGTGATGCAAAGGTATCCATCCCTTACACTAGAGCCGTTTCAGATCTCTGCTTTAAACTTACTGGGTCTTTATAAGGCATACGAAATATCGCATGCTCAAAACCTTCTGTTAAAGCTACTGGTATTTTAATAAACGCATTTTCACCGCCACCATGAAGATGCTCTGTCAGTTTAACTTGATTAGCATTTACATCTTCTGGAAGATAATCTGGATGCCCTTTATAATAAGCCTCTGCTAAATCAAAATCAAACTGCTGATTAGGAGTAATAACAGTAAGCGTATCTCCTTTATCTATACGGTTTTTAATTTCAAGTTCGGCTACCTGAGAAGCTTTATCATAAGATACTAACCTAGCAGCATAAAGATGAGTCTGAATGCATGTATCTTTTTCTAATTCTTGAGCTTTAGCTTTAGCATTTCGAGCATAGAAACCAGGGATAAAACCACGATTAGCAGTAGTAGATAATTCATCTAGAATCTCTCTTCTATCCTGTTCTGTGAGCACGGCTCCAGTTTTTAGTTTATCTAAAGCACGTTTATAAGCTCTCGCTACTATACTCGCGTAGTACTCAGTCTTATTACGCCCTTCGACTTTAAAACTAATTATCCCAGCATCCATAAGATCTTTCATGTAATCCACCGCACAGAGATCTTTTGAGTTCATAATATAAGTACCATACTCATCTTCATCTATACTCATGAACTCACCTTTACGCTGACCTTCTTCTAAATAAAAATCACCTTCAAGCGGCACATAGTTCGTAGTGACATCATCGAAATGGCCTTGTTTTTCATATCTCTCTTTATCGTCATTAGCGTAAACTTTAAAACCCCATCTACAGCTGTGCGAGCAAGTTCCTTGATTAGCATCTCTGTAACTTAAATAATTAGAAAGTAAACAGCGACCTGAATAGGCCATGCAAATAGAACCATGAACGAAAGCCTCAAGCTCAATATCTGGCACATGTTCATGAATCTCTTTAATTTCCTGAACATTAAGTTCACGAGCAAGAATAACTCTCTCTACTCCATAATTTTTCCAGAATTTAACTTGAGCCCAATTCGTATTATTTGCCTGAGTAGATAAGTGAATAACTGCTTCAGGAAAATGCTCTTTAGTTTCAGCGATAAGACCAGGATCAGTCATGATAAAGGCATCTGGCTTACAATCCATCATTTCCTTCATAGCTTCCATAAAGCCTTTTATTTTATTATTATGTGCATAGATATTACAAGTTAAATAAGCCTTTTTACCTTGTTTATGTACATAATCAACAGTCTCCTGAACTAGGTCTATATCAAAAAAATCATTCTCTCTAGCTCTTAGACTGTAACGTGGCACACCAACATAAACGGCATCAGCACCAAAAGCTAATGCGTAACGCACCTTCTCAAAGCTGCCACCAGGCATTAATAATTCCAGTTCTGCTGTCATACGTATTATTTTAGCTTAGATAGGCTTCTAAATGTTTAGAAAAATACAGTGGCACTGCTGCCAAACGTGCAAGTTCAAGGCTGAGGAGGACGAATGACCGCAGTGTACCAAGCGTACATGAGGATCATGAGGACGACGAAAACGCAGAAATTGGAGTTCGGCAACAGTGCCTTAAAGGGTTTTCAAGAAAAGTACTATCTTCGTCACATCTTCTTTTGGAATGCTTTTCCCGACTTGATATTCACCCATAATTTCTACAGTCCTAGATAGACTTCGAATAGTCCCATCGTGCAGATAAGGAAAAGTTTTCTTTATATTTCTTAAGGTTGGGACTTTAAATACATATCTATCAGCTTCGGCCCTCGTTACATTAAACCTGCCTAAATCTTCTTTAGCAAGTGGCATCTGTTTTAAACCATTAAGCCCCCCTGCTCTATCTGCAAAATAATCTTTATAGACACCCATTTTCTGAAAAGAATTCGCTCCCACTGAGACTCCTAGGTGACAGTTATTACAGTTATATTTTTTAAATAACTCAAATCCTTGTTTCTCTTTATCAGAAAGTGCATAGTCATTACCTTTTAAATACGAATCGAATTTATTATCTGGGGTCACTAGTGATTTTTCAAACTCACCAATAGCAATCGCTATCTTCTCTCCAGTAATTTCTTGAGAACCAAAAGCACTCTCAAAGAGTACTGTATATTCAGCATCCGCAGTTAATTTCGCCACAACTTCATCCCAATTAGATCCCATTTCCAGTGGATTATGTACTGGGCCACTAGCCTGTGCAATTAAATCCTCGGCTCTTCCATCCCAAAATTGCTTAATATTAAAAACTGAATTAAATACAGTAGGGGAATTAATACGCCCATGACCACCAGCAACACCTGTTGAGAATTGCATTTGATCAGTTCCACCCTTAGCTAAATCATGACAAGAAGCACAAGAAATGGTGTTATCACGTGAAAGCCTAGTATCACTAAACAGCTTCTCTCCAAGAAGTATTAAATTCTGGTCTAATTCAAGATCTTCTTTACTTGGAATAGGAATAAAATCACTATTACTAAGATCCTTAATCCAAGTCGTAACTATCTTCTTCTCAGTGTCACTAAAATGAGAATCCCAATGCATAAGCTTGTATTGAAGTGGGGGCATAGAACCATTCTCTAAAACACTTTTTATCTTATTTAAGGAGGTAGAACTGATTTCTGAATCGAACTCTTTATTGAAAACTTCGATTTCCATATTAAAATAAGCTAAACCTTTCCTGATGTCTTGGTCTATTAAATCTTTAATA